>NZ_JBEFDG010000044.1:0-131968 GCF_040137905.1 Corticimicrobacter sp. | reverse complement strand
CTGGGGCAGGGCCGTGGCTATTTCGCTGACATGGGCCTGACGTTCATGTCCTGGAACTGGCTGCCGCTGTTGCCGCTGTTCGTGATCTACGTGATTTCGGCCGTGGCCGAAACCAACCGTCACCCGTTCGACGTGGTCGAGGGCGAGTCCGAAATCGTGGCCGGCCACATGGTCGAATACTCGGGCATGACCTTCGCCCTGTTCTTCCTGGGTGAATACGCCAACATGATCCTGCTGTCGGCGATGGCGTCGATCATGTTCCTGGGGGGCTGGATGGCACCCATCGATGTCGCGCCGCTGACCTGGATCCCGGGCTGGCTGTGGCTGGGCATCAAGACTTTCTGCGTGGTCTCGCTGTTCATCTGGTTCCGGGCTTCCTTCCCGCGTTACCGGTATGACCAGATCATGCGTCTGGGCTGGAAGGTGTTCATTCCCCTGACCGGCGTGTGGCTGCTGGTGGTGGCGATCTGGATGCAGACGCCATGGAACATCTGGCACTGAGCCGTCGGAGCGGACACGGAGAACGAAAATGGAAGCGATCAAGGATTTTTTCAGCAGTCTGCTGCTGACCGAACTGCTCAAGGGCATGAAGCTCACGGGCAAGTATTTCTTCAAGCGCAAGGTAACCCTGCTGTATCCGCAGGAAAAGACGCCCATGTCGCCGCGTTTCCGGGGATTGCATGCGCTGCGCCGCTATCCCAATGGCGAGGAACGCTGCATTGCATGCAAACTGTGCGAGGCGGTCTGTCCGGCCATGGCGATCAGCATCGAGTCCGACGTGCGTGAGGACGGTACCCGCCGCACCACGCGTTACGACATCGACCTGACCAAATGCATCTTCTGCGGTTTCTGCGAGGAGAGCTGCCCGGTCGATTCGATCGTCGAGACGCACATCCATGAATACCATGGTGAAAAGCGCGGCGACCTGTATTTCACCAAGGACATGCTGCTGGCCGTGGGCGATCGCTACGAGCCGGAAATCGCCAGCCGTCGCGCTGCCGATGCACCCTATCGCTAGGCCCGTCACTCAACGTAGATAAAGCCATGACGTTTACCACAATCCTGTTCTACATCCTGTCGGCGGTGCTGATCTATGCCGCGTTCAGGGTGATTACCGCCTCCAGTTCCGTGGTTGCGGTGCTGCACCTGATCCTGGCGTTTTTCAATGCCTCGATGCTGTGGATGCTGCTGGGGGCCGAATTCCTGTCGCTGCTGCTGATCGTCGTCTACGTCGGTGCCGTGATGGTGCTGTTCCTGTTCGTCGTGATGATGCTCGATATCCGGATGGAGGCATTGCGCGAAGGCATACGCGGTTTCCTGCCCATGGGTCTGCTGGTCGGTGGCATCATGGTGCTTGAAATGGCTTTCGTGCTGGTCTCGACCTGGGGAGACGCCGGGCCGGCGTTCGCCCAGCCCGATGACTACAACAGCGCCCTGGCACTGGGCAAGCTGCTCTATACCGAATATGTATACGGTGTGGAAATTGCCGCTGCCATTCTGCTGGTCGGCATGATTGCCGCCATCGCGTTGACGCTGCGCCGTCGTCACGATACCAAGCACAATCGCCCGTCCGAACAACTCAAGGCGCGAGCCAGCGAGCGCTTCCGTCTGGTCAAGATCGAGCCTCAGAGCGAGCGCGCACGCGCCGCCGACCAGAAAAATGCCGCACAGGATCAAGGAGAACAGGCATGACATTGACGCTGGCCCATTATCTGGTTCTGGGTGCCATCCTATTTGCAATCGGGGTGTTCGGGATTTTCCTGAATCGCCGCAATCTGCTGATCCTGCTGATGTCGGTCGAGCTGATGCTGCTCGCGGTCAACATGAACTTCGTCGCGTTTTCGAGCTGGCTGGGTGACACCGCCGGTCAGGTGTTTGTCTTCTTCATCCTGACCGTGGCCGCTGCGGAGGCTGCGATCGGTCTGGCGATTCTGGTGCTGATTTTCCGCAACCTGAATACGATTAATGTCGAAGATCTCGACCATCTGAAAGGCTGATGGGGTTAAAGATGTCAAGTACACCCGGTCTTTATCTTGTAATTGCACTGGCCCCTCTGGTCGGTGCCATCCTGGCAGGCCTGTTCGGCACCGCCTTTTTCGGTCGCCCGCTGGTCGGACGTCGTGCGTCGCACATGATCACCATCCTGGGCGTGCTGGTATCGGCCATCGGCTCGGTGGTGGTGCTCATCGATGTGATCAATGGCCTGCGCTTTGACGGTGCGGTCTACACCTGGTCGCTGATCGGCGATATCCCGATGCAGATCGGTTTCCTGATCGATCCGCTGTCGGCCATGATGATGGTGGTGGTGACCTCCGTGTCGCTGATGGTGCACATCTACACCATTGGCTATATGGTGGATGACCCTGGCTATCAGCGTTTCTTTTCGTATATCTCGCTGTTCACCTTCTCGATGCTCATGCTGGTCATGTCCAACAACATGGTGCAGCTGTTCTTCGGCTGGGAAGCAGTGGGCCTGGTCTCATACCTGCTGATCGGTTTCTGGTATACCAAGCCAACGGCAATCTTCGCCAACATGAAGGCGTTCCTGATCAACCGCGTGGGTGACTTCGGCTTCGTGCTGGGCATCGGCCTGCTGTTTGCCTATACCGGCACCATGCACTACGGCGAAGTCTTCGCGCAAAGCGATCGCCTGGCTGGTCTGACGTTGCCGGGTACCGACTGGATGCTGGTCACGGTGGCATGTATCTGCCTGTTCATCGGTGCCATGGGTAAATCGGCACAGGTGCCGTTGCATGCCTGGTTGCCTGACTCGATGGAAGGCCCCACACCGATTTCGGCGCTGATCCACGCGGCAACCATGGTGACGGCTGGTATTTTCATGGTGGGGCGATTCTCGCCGCTGTTCGAAATGTCGTCGACGGCACTCTCGTTCATCATCGTGATCGGCGGTATCGGTGCGCTGTTCCTGGGTATCCTGGGGATCATCCAGACTGACATCAAGCGGGTGGTGGCGTATTCCACGCTGTCACAGCTTGGCTACATGACGGTGGCGCTGGGTGCTTCGGCCTACTCGATCGCAGCCATGCACCTGCTGACGCACGCTTTCTTCAAGGCGCTGCTGTTCCTGGGAGCCGGCTCGGTCATCATCGGCATGCACCACGAGCAGGATATCCGCAAGATGGGCGGCCTGCGCAAATACATGCCGATCACCTGGATCACCTTCCTGATCGGTACACTGGCCCTGGTCGGTACGCCGTTCTTCTCGGGTTACTACTCGAAGGAACTGCTGATCGAGGCAGCCGGTGAAGCCAATGTCTGGGGGGCCACGTTCGCATACTACGCGACGCTGATCGGTGTATTCGTGACCTCGCTGTATTCGTTCCGCGTGTACTTCCTGGTATTCCATGGCAAGGAGCGCTTCGATACCAGTGGTGCACACGCACATGGTCATGATGATCATGGCCATGACAGCCACGCGCATGGCGCAGATGCTCATGCGCACGATGATCATGGTCATCATGGCGGCGTGCCGCACGAATCCCCCTGGGTGGTGACGCTGCCGCTGGTGCTGTTGGCTATTCCGTCGGTGATCATCGGCGCGCTGGTCGTGCAGCCCATGCTGTTCGGTGATTTCTTCCAGGGCGTCATCGCGGTGTTCCCCGAGCATCCGGCGATGGCCGAACTGGCTGCCAAGTGGCATGGCTGGGTGGCCTATGGCCTGCATGCATTCATCACGCTGCCGTTCTGGCTAGTGGTGGCGGGTGCGGTGATTGCCTGGTACTGCTATCTCGTCAATCCCAAGGTGCCGGAAACCATCCAGCGCAACCTGCGTGGCGTGAACAAGGTACTAGAGAACAAGTACTACGTTGACTGGGTCAATGAGCAGATCATTGCGCGTGGTGCACGCTGGCTGGGTACGAGCTTCTGGCAGAAGGGTGATCGCGGCCTGATCGACGGTTTCATCGTCAATGGCAGCGTCAAGCTGGTGGGCTGGATCGCGGCCGTGAGCCGTCATGTCCAGACCGGCTATATCTACCACTACGCCTTTGCCATGATCATCGGCATCATGGCCCTGATTACTTTCTTTGTGCTGGTGCATCACTGATGGCAAGCGAAATGGCAACTTCAAATATTCCCTGGCTGACGCTTGCGATTGTCCTTCCCATCCTCTCGGGCCTGCTGGTGCTGGCCGTGGGGCGGGACGATCGCGCCAACGCGACCCGCTGGCTGGCGCTGGCGGGTGCCGTGATCAGTTTCCTGGCCACGATTCCCCTCTATCTCGGCTTTGACAGCAGTACGGCCAGTATGCAGTTTGTCGAGAAGGCATCCTGGATCGAGACTTTCAACGTCTTCTACCATCTCGGCGTGGACGGCATTTCGCTGTGGTTCGTGTTGCTGACCGCCTTCATCACCATCATCGTGGTGCTGGCCGGCTGGGAAGTGATCAAGGTGCGCGTTGCCCAGTACATGGCAGCCTTCCTGATCCTGTCGGGCTTCATGGTGGGCGTGTTCGCCTCGCTCGATGGCCTGCTGTTCTACGTCTTCTTCGAAGCCACGCTGATCCCGATGTACATCATCATCGGTGTCTGGGGTGGTCCGAACCGTGTCTATGCCGCGTTCAAGTTTTTTCTCTATACGCTGCTGGGTTCACTGCTGACGCTGGTCGCCTTCATCTACCTCTGGAATGTCTCGGGTGGCAGCTTCGACATCCAGACCTGGCATCAGACCAAGCTGGGCATGACGCCGCAGATCCTGATCTTCCTGGCGTTGTTCATGGCGTTCGCCGTCAAGGTGCCGATGTGGCCGGTGCACACCTGGCTGCCTGATGCTCACGTCGAGGCTCCGACGGGGGGTTCGATCGTGCTGGCCGCGATCATGCTCAAGCTGGGTGCCTACGGTTTTCTGCGCTTTTCTCTGCCGATCACGCCGGATGCCGCGCATAGCCTGGCGGGCCTGATCATCGCGCTGTCACTGGTCGCTGTGATCTACATTGGTCTGGTGGCCCTGGTACAGGACGACATGAAGAAGCTGGTGGCCTATTCGTCGGTCGCCCACATGGGTTTCGTCACCCTGGGTTTCTTCATCTTCAACCAGGCCGGTGTCGAAGGCGCAATCGTGCAGATGGTGTCTCACGGCTTCGTCTCGGGTGCCATGTTCTTCTGCATTGGCGTGCTCTATGATCGGGTGCATTCGCGCAAGATCGCCGATTACGGTGGCGTGATCAACGTAATGCCGCGTTTCGTGACCTTCTTCGTGCTGTTCTCCATGGCCAACAGCGGCCTGCCGGCAACCAGCGGGTTCGTGGGCGAGTTCTTCGTCATCATGGGCGCGGTCGAGTACAACTTCTGGATTGGCCTGCTGACGGCCACGGCCCTGATCCTGGGTGCTGCCTATTCGCTCTGGATGGTCAAGCGCGTGGCGTTCGGTCCGGTCGTTCATGAGCAGGTTGCCAAGCTGCAGGATGTCAGTTCCCGCGAATTCCTGATCCTGGGCATTCTGGCGATTGCCGTACTGTTCATGGGGATCTATCCGAAACCCTTCACCGATGTGATGCATGTCTCTGTCGAGGCGCTGCTGCAACACGTTGCTTCTTCCAAACTGTAGGCGTCGATTATGCATTCTCAATTCGACTTCGCGCTTGCTGCGCCCGAAATCATCCTGCTGGCACTCGGTCTGGCCATTTTGCTGATCGATGTGCTGAGCAAGCATGCACAGCGCCTCGTGACCTACTGGCTGACCCTCGGTACGCTGGCCGTCCTGACGGTCGTGAGCTGGGCACAGTGGCAGGCCGGTGTGCAGGGCGTGACTTTCCATGGCCTGTATGTGGCCGACAACCTGTCGCACCTGCTCAAGATCGCCAGCTATATCGCAGTCGCCGCCACGGTGATCTATGGCCACGCCTATGCGCTGGAACGCGACATGCTGCGCAGTGGCGAGCTCTATACCCTGATCCTGTTTGCCTTGCTGGGGCAGATGGTCATGATCTCGGCCAGCAACCTGGTCAGTATCTATCTGGGCCTGGAACTGATGTCGCTGTCGCTGTATGCGCTGATCGCACTGCGTCGTGACAACACCGTGGCCACGGAAGCCGCCATGAAATATTTCGTGCTGGGCGCACTGGCATCGGGCTTCCTGCTGTATGGCATGTCGATGATCTACGGTGCCACAGGCCAGCTTGAACTCGCCGCCATTGCCCAGGTGCTGGCTTCGGGTGAGGCACCGGCCATGGCACTGGCCTTCGGTGTGGTGTTCGTCGTTGCAGGTCTTGCCTTCAAGCTCGGTGCTGCGCCATTCCATATGTGGGTGCCCGATGTCTATCAGGGTTCTCCGACCGGCATCACGCTGGTGTTGGGTGGCGCACCCAAGCTGGCTGCCTTTGCAATCACGCTGCGCCTGCTGACGGATGGCCTGCACAGCCTGGCCTTCGACTGGCAGCCCATGCTGATGATCCTGGCCGTGCTGTCGCTGGCCATCGGCAACCTGACGGCCATCATGCAGACCAATTTCAAGCGGATGCTGGCCTATTCCACCATTTCACACATGGGGTTCGTGCTGCTGGGCCTGCTGTCCGGTGTGATCGATGGCAAGCCTGACGCTGCGGTCGGTGCTTATGGCGCATCGCTGTTCTATATCCTGACCTATGTGCTGACGACGCTGGGCAGCTTCGGCATGATCCTGCTGCTGGCGCGCAATGGCTTCGAATGCGAGGAAATCAGCGACCTGAAGGGATTGAACCGCAAGCATCCCTGGTATGCCGCCATCCTGCTGTTGCTGATGTTCTCGCTGGCGGGTATTCCGCCGCTGGTGGGTTTCTATGCAAAGCTGGCTGTGCTGCAAGCAGTCGTCGAGGCCGGCATGGTCTGGCTGGCAGTGGTGGCCGTGATCTTCTCGCTGATCGGTGCTTTCTACTACCTGCGCGTGGTCAAGGTCGTTTACTTCGACGAGCCTGAAGAACAAGGGCTGCAGGCTCAGGAACAGGCGGTTGCCCTGGCAGTGACCCCGCTGTGCCAGCGTGGTCTGATCTCCCTCAACGGTATCCTGCTGCTGGTGTTCGGCATCCTGCCGGGCGGCCTGATGGCGCTCTGCATTCAGGCGCTGCAATGAACCAGGCACTGGCAGTCTGGCTGTTGCTTGCGCTGGCGCTGGTGGCAGCCAATCTGCCATTCCTGACCGAGCGTGTGCTTGCAGTGGCGACCTGGAAGCAGCAGGGGCGGCCTGCCGTCAAGCCGCTCTGGGTGCGCATGGCAGAAATCCTGCTGCTGTATGTGGTGATCGGTGCAGTAGGCTTTGCCTTCGAGGGCAATCTCGGCAACCGATTCCGGCAGGGATGGGAGTTTTATGCCATCACGCTGTGTCTGTTCCTGGTGATGGCCTATCCGGGTTTTGTCTACCGTTATCTGTTTCGCAAGCGCAAGGCCTGAGTTGTCTGCATTGCACATTGACTGGAATTGACACTTCCGAGGTAGACGGACAGTACCTGAATTTCCTATCATGAGCCCGTCGCATGTGTTTCGCATGCGACGGGTTTTTTTCAACCAGGAGAAAAGCGCATGGGCATTATCTGGATGATCGTCGTGGGTTTCATCGTGGGTCTGCTGGCACGTGCCATCATGCCGGGCGAACAGAAAATGGGTATCGTCCTGACCGTGGTGCTGGGTATCATAGGTTCGGTCGTGGCAGGCTTCCTGGGTGGCGCATTGGGTATCTATCAACCGGGAGAAGGGGCAGGCTGGATCGGTTCCATTGTGGGCGCACTGATCGTGCTGTTCGTCGTCGGCAAATTTTCCAAGCGTGGTTGACGTGTAAAAAATCGTCATGCTAGAATACATGACTTCGCCGCTTTAGCTCAGTTGGTAGAGCAGTTCATTCGTAATGAAAAGGTCGCCAGTTCGAATCCGGCAAGCGGCACCAGATTAAAAAGCAGCCTTCGGGCTGCTTTTTGCACTTTCGGGCAGGGGGCTTTTGCATATGGTCCTGATGGTCGTCAAGTTGCTGGGGGGCATCGGCCTCTTCCTGACCGGCATGGTGCTGCTCACCGACGGTCTCAAGGCTTTCAGCGGCGATGCATTGCGTCGTGCGCTGCTGCAGTTCACGGGCACCCCCTTCAAGGCTTTCACTTCCGGTACGTTGCTGACTTTGCTGGTCCAGTCGTCGGCGGCCACTACTATCACCCTCATCGGCTTTGTCAGTGCGGGCCTGCTCAGCTTTCCACAGGCCGTCGGCGTCGTCATGGGGGCCAGCCTGGGTACGACGGGGACTGGCTGGCTGATTTCGTTGCTGGGTCTGAAGGTCAGCCTGGGGCTCTATACGATGCCACTGATCGGTATCGGTGCGCTCATGAAGCTGTTGGCGCGTGGTCGTGTGCGTGCGCTGGGCATGGCGCTGTCCGGCTTCGGCATCATGTTTGTCGGCATCGATTTCATGCAGCAGGGCATGCAGACCCTGTCCGAGCATTTTTCGCTGCGTGCCATGGACATGGATGGCCTGGGCATCAGGTTGGCGACAATGCTGATCGGCATGGTTGTCACGGTAATGATGCAGTCCTCCACGGCGGTGGTGGCCATGACGTTGACGGCACTTTCCACGGGTACGGTCAGTTTCGAGCAGGGCGCAGTACTGGTGATCGGTGCTGCCATCGGCACGACCATGACGGGCGTGCTGGCCGCCATTGGTGGTTCAGTGCTGGCTAAGCGTACCGCGCTGGCACATGTGCTGTTCAACCTGAGTACAGGATTGCTGGCATTGTTGCTGTTGCCGGCCTTCATGGCGGCACTCGGATGGGCGCAGCATTACCTGGGGCTGCAACCTGGGGCGGTCAGCCTGGTCGCTTTCCATACCCTGTTCATTGGTGTTGGCGTCTGCCTGTTCTTGCCGTTTGCCGCACCTTTTGCGCATTTGATCGAGCGGCTGCTGCCAAGTCGGCCGGATACCCTGGTCAATCTGCTGGATGAATCGCAGTTGCAGGTGCCTGAGGTGGCACTGGATACCACCCACAAGGCGCTCGAACGTATCAGTCGGGAGATGTTTGATCTGCTTGCCTCTGCGGCCCAGTGTCCGCTGCGTGACGATGGCCAGGCGCTGGTGCTGGAAGAGCACAAGATCAAGAAGCTCAAGCAGGCCCTGCGGCAGGTGCGGGATTTCTTTGCCCGCATTCCGGTCGATGAGGAGTCTGCCTATCTGATGCCGCGTCGACTGGATCAGATGCATGCCATCGATCATCTGGTCCGGCTGCAGTCGCGTCTGAAGTTGCCGGAGCAACTGTGCGACATCGGTGTCAATCCGCAGGCGACGGAAGGGGCGGCGATTGCCCGGCAGGTGCTGGAAGAGGCCCGGCGTGCCGTTGAGGATCCGGCGGTGGCGCACGCGGAAGCAGAGGCGATGGCCGGGCAGACGGCGCGCCTGCTCGAATTGCGGCAACAGGTACGGCTGGCCGTGTTGCGTGAAAGCGCCGGCGGGCACCGCGACTCCTTCGATGCCATGAAGGTCATGGATGTGATGCGCTGGCTGGAGCGGGTGGCCTACCATAGCTGGCGGGTTTGCCATTCGCTGTCCGGTGGAACGACGCCCGAGCCAGAGCAGGCCGATCTGGACTGAGTCGCTGGCGGTTCTTGGCTGACGCGGTGTGGAGCGGTGGTGTGCTGAATTTGCGCATGCTGTTCATATATACAGTATAATCCGGTGCATAATTCGTATATCAGGCGCTGCGTTGCGCAGCAGTCTTCACTCGCACCACACGACAACAAGGATCATTCATGGATTCAAACTCCAAGGCCGGCACCGCTGCCAAGGCCGAGAAAGCCAAGGCCCTGGCTGCTGCCCTGTCGCAGATCGAAAAGCAGTTCGGCAAGGGTTCGGTGATGCGCTATGGCGACAACCAGATCGAACACGATATCCAGGTTGTCTCGACCGGTTCGCTCGGGCTGGATATTGCCCTTGGCGTCGGTGGTCTGCCGCGTGGCCGTGTGGTCGAGGTCTACGGTCCGGAGTCTTCGGGTAAGACCACGCTGACCCTGCAGGTCATCGCCGAAATGCAGAAGATCGGTGGCACCTGCGCCTTCATCGATGCCGAGCATGCGCTCGACGTACAGTATGCTGCACGCCTGGGTGTCAATCTCGAGGATCTGCTGATTTCCCAGCCCGATACGGGTGAGCAGGCGCTCGAGATTACTGACGCACTGGTACGCTCCGGCTCGATTGACCTGATCGTGATCGACTCGGTGGCGGCGCTGACGCCCAAGGCCGAAATCGAGGGCGACATGGGCGACTCGCTGCCCGGTCTGCAGGCCCGTCTGATGAGCCAGGCATTGCGCAAGCTCACGGCGACCATCAAGCGCACCAACTGCATGGTGATCTTCATCAACCAGATTCGCATGAAGATCGGCGTGATGTTCGGCAACCCCGAGACCACCACGGGTGGCAATGCGCTCAAGTTCTATGCGTCCGTGCGGCTTGATATTCGTCGCATCGGTTCGATCAAAAAGGGTGACGAGGTCGTTGGCAACGAGACCCGTGTCAAGGTCGTCAAGAACAAGGTGTCACCGCCCTTCAAGCAGGCCGAGTTCGACATCATGTATGGAGCAGGCATTTCTCGCGAAGGTGAAGTCATCGACCTGGGCGTGCAGGCGGGTATCGTCGACAAGGCCGGTGCCTGGTACAGCTACAACGGTGATCGGATCGGTCAGGGCAAGGACAACGTGCGCGATTATCTCAAGCAACGTCCCGAGCTGGCGCTGGAGATTGAGAACCTCGTTCGTGAAAAACTGGGGGTCGCCACGCGTCCGGCAGGTTCCGTGCCGGTGGCAACCCAGCCGGATGCCGATGGGGATGACGCCTAAGTCCGGCCGTACGCCCTCGCTCAAGTCGAGGGCGGTGGCCCTGTTGTCGCGGCGTGAACACAGCCGCCAGGAGTTGCTGCGCAAGCTGCAGCCCCATAGCGAAACACCGGGCGATATCGAGGCCGTCCTGGGCGAACTTGAGCGTGCCGGCTGGCAGTCGGATACACGCTTTGCCCAGGGGCTGGTGCAGCGCAAGGCGCACAAGCAGGGGACGGCACGCATTCTCGATGAACTGCGCCAGCATGGTATCCCGGCTGAGCAGATGGCCGAGTTGCGCGAAGAGTTGCGCGGCAGCGAGTTGCCCAGGGCCTGCGAGGTCTGGCAGCGCCGTTTCGGTGGCGAACTCCCGCAAGCGCCGGCCGACTATGCGCGCCAGGCCCGCTTTCTGGCAGGCAGGGGCTTTTCACACGATGTAGTCAAGAAGATCCTGGCTGGCGGATGCCCGTCAGATTCTTGAAGCAGACGGTACGTGCCACGTCCATGAAATCCTGGATGTAGGGCGCATCCACATCTTCGGTGCGTACGGTGGCATAGAGCGTGCGCCAGATGCCTTCGGCACCCAATCGGCAGACAGCCAGCCAGTCGTGCTGCATGTACTCCATCAATGCCCAGTTCGGCAGGGCAGCCACGCCGCGACCGCTGGCAATCAGCTGCAGAATGATGGGCGTCAACTCTGCTGTGCGCACTGCTGCAGGCTCTACTTCAGCGGGGTCCATGAATACCGTATAGACATCGAGTCGCTGTCGATCCACCGGGTAGGTGATCAGTGTCTGGCTGGACAGGTCCTCGGGGTGGGCATAGTCCTGCTTGCAGATCGGATTGGCCCGGTTGGCCGCGAGCACCAGTTCATAGCTGAACAGTGGCAGGTATTGCACGTTGTCCAGCGGTGCCGGATCGGAGGTGATGACCAGATCGAGATCGCCGCGGACCAGGGCCGGCAGTGGGGCAAACGAGAAGGCTGCAGACAGATCCAGCGTAACGTCGGGCCATTGCTGGCGAAAATTGTCGAGTGCCGGCATCAGCCACTGGAAGCACGAGTGGCAGTCGATGGCCAGGTGCAGGCGGCCGCTGCGCCCCTGAGCCAGCCGTTGCAGTTCGCGTTCCGTGTTGCGGATACGCGGCAGGACATCTTCTGCCAATGACAATACGCGCAGGCCTGCCGTAGTCAGGCGTGCTGGCCGGGTGCGCCGGTTGAGCAGGGCGACGCCGAGACGCGTCTCAAGATCGCGCAATTGATGTGACAGGGCCGATTGAGTGACGTGAAGCCGATCGGCGGCCTCGTTGAGCGATCCGGTTTCATGAATGGCGTGAATGGTTTCGAGGTGTCTGAGCTCAAGCATGAATTTTGTTCAACTTATGGATGAAGACATTGATTTTGCATTGTAGCGTCGATCCTCCAGAATACCCATCCTGAAAGCCTGTTCTTGAAAGCAGGCATGGATTCTGAACCTTCTCGTGGGTGGTATTTGGATATGACTGTTATTCATAATCTTGGTTTTCCCCGTATCGGTGTGCAGCGCGAACTCAAGCGGGCAGTCGAGGCGTATTGGGCTGGCAAGCAAAGCCGTGATGAGCTGGAGCAGGCCGGGCGTGATCTGCGCGCCCGACACTGGCGGCAGCAGGCCGATGCCGGTCTGAAGTTCGTGCCGGTGGGCGATTTTGCCTGGTATGACCAGATCCTGGAATGGACGACGCTGCTGGGTGCAATCCCCGCACGTTTTGGCCAGGCCGCTGGTGCACCTGTCGATCTGGATACGCTGTTTCGCCTGGGGCGCGGCCGTGCTCCGACCGGTACGCCGGCAGCTGCCTGCGAAATGACCAAATGGTTCGATACCAACTACCACTACATCGTGCCCGAACTGTCGCCCAGCCAGCAGTTCCGCATTGCCCGCGAATATCTGTTCGAGCAGGTGGATGAGGCCCGTGCACAGGGATATGCCGTCAAGCCGGTCATTCCTGGCCCGTTGACCTGGCTGTGGTTGGGCAAGGGTGACGCTTTTCAGGATGGTGCCCAGGATGAAGGCAAGCTGAAGCTGCTGGAGGCGCTGCTGCCTGTCTATCGACTGGTATTGGAGCGCCTGGCGGGGCAGGGTGTCGAGTGGGTGCAGATTGATGAGCCCATCCTGACTCTGGACTTGCCGCAGGCTTGGAAAGAGGCTTTTGGTCAGGTCTATGCCGAGTTCCAGACGGCTCCCGTCAAGATCCTGCTGGCGACGTATTTTGATGGATTGAAAGACAATCTGGCGACGGCGTCGGGCTTGCCCGTGGCCGGACTGCATGTGGATCTGTCGCGTGCACCGGAGCAACTGGCGCTGGTGGCAGCGGATCTGCGACCAGATCAGGTCCTGTCGGCAGGCTGGATCAGCGGTCGCAATATCTGGCGCACTGATCTCGAGTCTGCAGAGTCGGCACTGGCCCCTGTCAAGGCCGCGCTGGGCGATCGTCTGTGGCTGGCTCCTTCGTGTTCGCTGCTGCATGTGCCGGTTGACCTGGAGCAGGAAACCGAACTCGATAACGAACTCAAGAGCTGGCTGTCGTTCGCCCGCCAGAAACTGGCCGAACTGAACCTGCTGGCCCGCAAGCTGGATGGGATTGATAACGACGCTACGCGTGCCGACTGGACGATACAGCAGAATGCGCTGGCCGTGCGTCGTGCTTCGGCCCGTATCCACAATCCTGCCGTGGCGCAGCGCCTGGCCGAGTCCCGCAATGTGTCGCGTGACCGGGCCGCTTTTGCTGCCCGCATCAGCAGCCAGCAATCTGCGCTCGAACTGCCGGCTTTCCCCACGACGACGATCGGCTCCTTCCCTCAGACCCAGGAAATCCGGACACTGCGTCGCGACTGGAAATCCGGCGCACTGTCGGATGCACAGTACGAACATGCCATTCGTGAAGAGATCGAGCGCGTGATCCGCTTCCAGGAAGAAATCGATCTTGATGTGCTGGTTCATGGTGAGCCCGAGCGCAACGACATGGTCGAGTATTTCGGTGAACTGCTGGCCGGCTTTGCCTTCACCCGCAATGGCTGGGTGCAGAGCTATGGTTCGCGTTGCGTCAAACCGCCCATCATTTTTGGTGATGTGGCACGTCCGGCACCGATGACTGTGGGCTGGTCGTCATATGCCCAGTCACTGACCGCGCGTCCGGTCAAGGGCATGCTGACCGGCCCGGTCACTATCCTGCAGTGGTCGTTCGTGCGCGATGACCAGCCGCGTGAAACCACCTGCCGCCAACTGGCGCTGGCGCTGCGCGATGAAGTCAATGATCTGGAAGCCGCAGGCATCAAGGTCATACAGATCGACGAACCGGCCATCCGCGAAGGGCTGCCGCTGCGCAAGGCGGACTGGAAACATTACCTGGACTGGGCGGTGGATTGCTTCCGCCTTTCTACCTCGGGCGTGCAGGACGATACACAGATTCATACCCACATGTGCTATTCGGAGTTCAACGACATCATCGATTCGATCGCGGCCATGGATGCGGACGTGATCACGATCGAAACCTCGCGCTCCAACATGGAGCTGCTGGAGGCATTCGAGGACTTTCATTATCCCAATGACATTGGTCCGGGCGTCTATGACATCCATTCACCCAATGTGCCGGAAGTCCAGTGGATGGTGGATCTGATGAACAAGGCGGCCGCGCGTCTGCCCAGGGAGCGTCTCTGGGTCAATCCGGATTGCGGCCTGAAGACTCGTGCCTGGCCTGAAACCCGCGCTGCGCTGGTGGCGATGGTGCAGGCCGCCAAGGATCTGCGCGCAGCAGCCTGATGGCAGCCGCCGGTGTCCAGCCGCAGGCCGGACACCGGATTCATCTATAAGACATCGAAGTCGAGACACCTGAGTGCGCTATACTCGACCGGATTTGATTTATGTCAGATATTCCGGCCTGCACCATGTCTCTACCTCCTGCTGTTTCATCACGCCGAGCCCTGCATCGCCGCACGATACAGGTCGAGAGCTATGAGCGCGAAGACGGTCTCTGGGATCTCGAGGCCCGGCTGACGGACATCAAGCACTACGATTTCGGCCGCAGTGATGGCAGTACCCATCTCAGTGGCCGTCCGGTCCATGACATGTCGCTGCGTATCACCATCAATGCGGACTTCAGCATCGTGGCCGCATGTGCTGCCTATGATGGCGCACCCTACGATCACCATTGCAAGGCCATCGAGCCGGCCTATGCCGGCCTGGTCGGGCTGAACCTGCTCAAGGGCTTTAGCCAGCAGGTCCGCACCCGTTTCGGACGCGATGCCGGCTGTACGCACATGAGTGAACTGACGGCCGTGCTGCCGACAGTCGCCATCCAGACCATGACCTATCGACGCCCGCCCCAGGATGACCAGGGGGGCACGGTCAAGCCGTTCCAGCTTGATGGTTGCCATGCGTTGAGCACGCAGGGCGAAGTGGTGAGACAATATTATCCCCGCTGGTATGTCGGCCATGAAACGCCGACAACTGTTTCTTTTTCTTAACGTCCTGACAGGTAACACATGAAAATTCACGAGTACCAAGGCAAGGAACTGCTGAAAAAATTCGGCGTGCCCGTGCCGCGCGGCATTCCCGCTTTTTCGGTAGACGAGGCTGTGGCCGCAGCCGAAAAGCTGGGTGGCCCGGTATGGGTGGTCAAGGCCCAGATTCACGCAGGCGGTCGCGGCAAGGGCGGCGGCGTCAAGGTGGCCAAGTCGATCGATGACGTGCGCAAGCTGGCGTCCGACATCCTGGGCATGCAACTGGTCACGCACCAGACCGGCCCGGCAGGACAGAAGGTCAAGCGCCTGTACATCGAAGACGGGGCCGATATCCAGAAAGAATACTATGCGTCCGTGGTGACCGACCGCGCCACCCAGAAGGTGGCCTTCATCGCTTCGAGCGAAGGCGGTATGGACATCGAGGAAGTGGCCCATTCCACGCCCGAGAAGATCGTGACCGAATACATCGATCCGCTGACCGGTCTGGAAGATGCGCAGGCTGCCAGGATCGCTGCTGCGATCGGCCTGGAAGGCGAATCGGCCAAGCAGGCCGTGGATGTCTTCAAGAAGCTGTACCAGTGCTACATGGAGACGGATGCCTCGCTGGTCGAGATCAATCCGCTCAACCGTGACGGCAAGGGCAATATCATCGCCCTGGATGCCAAGTTCAATTTCGACTCCAACGCGCTGTTCCGTCATCCCGAGATCGTCGAGTACCGCGATCTGGACGAAGAGGATCCTGCTGAAATCGAAGCCAGCAAGTTCGACCTGGCCTACATCCAGCTCGACGGCAACATCGGCTGCCTGGTCAACGGTGCCGGCCTGGCCATGGCGACCATGGATACCATCAAGCTGTTCGGCGGCGAGCCGGCCAACTTCCTCGACGTCGGCGGCGGTGCCACGGCCGAGAAGGTGACCGAGGCGTTCAAGATCATGCTCAAGAATGAGGATGTCAAGGCCATCCTGGTCAATATCTTTGGCGGCATCATGCGCTGCGACGTGATCGCGGAAGGTGTGATCGCGGCCTGCAAGGCAGTCAACCTGAACGTGCCGCTGGTGGTGCGCATGAAGGGCACCAACGAAGAACTCGGCAAGCAGCTGCTGGCCCAGTCCGGCCTGCCCATCATCAGCGCCGATACCATGGCCGAAGCGGCAACCAAGGCTGTTGCAGCCGTCAAGTAATCTTGCCCAAGGATATTCAAAAATGTCGATTCTGATCAATAAAGACACGAAAGTCATTACCCAGGGCATCACCGGCAAGACGGGCCAGTTCCACACCCGCATGTGCCGCGAGTATGCCAATGGCAAGAACGCCTTTGTCGCCGGGGTCAATCCCAAGCGCGCAGGCGAGGATTTCGAAGGCGTGCCCATCTTCGCTACGGTCAAGGATGCCAAGGCCGAAACCGGTGCCGACGTCTCGGTGATCTACGTGCCGCCCGCAGGCGCTGCGGCTGCAATCTGGGAAGCCGTCGAGGCCGACCTGGATCTGGTGGTCTGCATTACCGAAGGCATTCCCGTGCGCGATATGCTGGAAGTGCGCAACAAGATGAAGGCCAAGGAAGCCGCCGGTGGCAAGAAGACCCTGCTGCTGGGCCCGAACTGCCCCGGCCTGATCACGCCCGATGAAATCAAGATCGGCATCATGCCTGGCCACATCCACCGCAAGGGTCGTATCGGCGTGGTCAGCCGCTCCGGTACGCTGACCTACGAAGCCGTGGCGCAAGTCACCGAGCTGGGCCTGGGTCAGTCGAGCGCAGTTGGCATTGGTGGCGACCCCATCAATGGTCTCAAGCACATCGACATCCTCAAGCTGTTCAATGACGATCCCGAGACCGATGCCGTCATCATGATTGGCGAAATCGGCGGCCCGGACGAAGTCGAGGCTGCGCGCTGGGCCAAGGACAACATGAAAAAGCCGGTGGTTGGCTTCATCGCCGGCGTAACTGCGCCTCCCGGAAAGCGCATGGGCCACGCCGGTGCGCTGATCTCCGGCGGTGCCGATACGGCAGATGCCAAGCTGGCCGTGATGGAAGAGTGCGGTATCCGTACCACGCGCAACCCGTCTGAAATGGGCAAGCTGCTGAAGACCGTGCTGTAAGCGCTGTCAGTCTGCATGCCAAAACCGCCGGGTTCTTTGCCCGGCGGTTTTTTTTGTCGCCGGGCCGACCCAAGACAAAAAGTCCCCTCGGGAGGCAGCGCCGGCGCGTAGCGACAAGCGTGGGGGCTTTTTTCCCTGGGTCTCAAGAAATTCGGCGGGGATACTATGCTGTCGCCAGCGTAGCATTGCGTTGGCGACGAATGGCTTGAGGAGGCATGCCATAGATTCTTGTAAAAGCCCGTCGCATGCGCTCGGGATCGCTGAAACCAACGGCTTGGGCAATCTGCTCAACGGGTTCAGAGCCGTCCTGCAAGCGCAGTCTTGCTGCTTCGGCCCGCAGTCGCTCCACTGCCTTGGCGGGCGTGTCTCCTGTTTCGTGCAGAAACAACCGACTGAATTGTCTTGCGCTCAGGTGTACTGCTTCGGCGAGACGAGACACCGGCAAGGGTTCGTGTAGATGATTGCGTATAAATGTCAGCGCGATTCGAATGCGGTCCGATTCGGGGGCCATGATGGACAACGGCGAGAATTGTGATTGCCCGCCAGGGCGTCGATGATAAACGACAAGTTCTTGTGCAGTCTTGTGGGCGATGTCGCTGCCATGGTCCTTTTCAATCAAGGCCAGCGCCAGGTCGATGCCGGCAGTCACGCCAGCCGAGGTCCAGATCGCGTTGTCTTCCACAAAAATCTGGTCTGCTTCTATCTTGATGTTTGGATGCTGGTGTTGCAGTTGACGTGCAAAAGCCCAGTGTGTCGTGGCGCGATGACCGTCAAGCAGCCCTGCAGCCGCAAGTAAAAATGCGCCTGTGCAGATGCTGGCGATGCGTGGGGCCTGTTGTGTCAGTGCGGTGACGGCCTGTATTTGCACACGGTCCAGCATTTGATCGATCTCGCCGCCCACGATGATCAGGGTGTCCAGTAATGCGTCGTCGGCACGCGAACTGTCAATGCCAACACCACCGCTGCTGACGATGGTGCCTCCAGATACAGACAGTGTGCTGAGCGCGTAATGCTGGTAACCCAAAGTGTGCCGTGTGAACTCGAAAGCACAGAGTGGTCCTGCCAGATCGAGCATCTGGTGTCCCGGGTAGATAAAAAACCCAATATGGTGCATTTGTCTTTTATTGAGGGATAGATGTCATTTCGGACGGATTCTATCACTCATAAAATGGGCAAGCTGAGGCCAAGAATGTACTCGGTGCTATGACTAGGATGCATTGATGATTACGGTCGTGATTCCGCTTTACAAAGGGGTGACACACCTCGATTTTACGGGGCCCCATCAGGTTCTGAGCAGCCTGCCCGAAGTCGATGTGCGGGTTGCTTCGCTCGGTGGACTGCCGATCTGTGCCGATGGGCTGACCTTCAGCAATCTTGTCGATCTCGAGGCGATTCAGTCGTGTCAGGTGTTATGCGTGCCCGGCGGTCTGGGGTGTTTCCAGGCGATGGAAAACCCGGTGTTCATTGCTGCGATTCAGCGTTTGGCAGCAAAGGCCGACTATGTGACATCAGTCTGTACCGGCTCGCTGATTCTCGGGGCCGCAGGTCTTCTGAAAGGGCGACGTGCGACCACGCACTGGGCGTGGCGGCATATGCTGGTCGAGTTCGGTGCGGTTGTTGGTGATGACCGGGTGGTGCGCGATGGCAATATCATGACGGGTAGTGGCATTACTGCCGGCATCGATTTTGCCCTGACTCTGGTTGCAGAGGTGTGTGGCACGGATATCGCACAATATATTCAGTTGATGCTGGAGTACGCACCCGCTCCTCCTTTCGAGGCTGGCAGGCCAGAGACGGCACCTGCGCATATCAGTGCTGCATTCATGGAAAACATGCGCGATGTACTGGGTGACAGCCGCAAGCGCATTCATGCTGCTGCGCAGCGAGTGGCCGAAGTAAGTGCGGTGCCGGCGCTGTAGCACATTTATCCATCGTGGCGATTTCGACCGGATGGTAGTGCACATTCCAGCGCTTTGTCTGCATGGATTTCTGGTTGCGCTGTCGGCGCGAGGGTGGCGGCTGCCTGGATTACAATAGCCCCCTTTACGACCTTACCTCCGCAGACAGGACACCCACAACATGATGGAATTTTTGCAGACGGTCAGTTGGGCCGCCGTATTCCAGATCATCCTGATCGATATCCTGCTGGGAGGAGACAACGCGGTCGTCATTGCCCTGGCCTGCCGCAACCTGGCCCCTGCGCAGCGGCTCAAGGGCATTCTCTGGGGCACGGCTGGTGCCATCGTCCTGCGGGTGATCCTGATCTTCTTTGCCCTGACGCTGCTGGCCGTACCGTTCCTCAAGATCGCCGGTGCGCTCATGCTGGTCTGGATCGGCATCAAGCTGATGCTGCCCGACGAGGATGAACATGCCAATATCCAGGGCAGTGCCTCGATCCTGGCTGCGATCAAAACCATTATCGTGGCAGATTTCATCATGAGCCTGGACAATGTCATCGCCATTGCCGGTGCCGCGCAGGGGGCCCATGCCGATCACCAGTTGGCGCTGGTTATCTTCGGTCTGCTGGTCAGTGTGCCGATCATCATCTGGGGCAGTACGCTGGTGCTCAAGCTGATCGACCGCTACCCGGTAGTGGTGACCTTCGGGGCTGCGCTGCTGGGCTGGATCGCAGGCGGCATGCTGGTGACAGATGTGCTTGTCACAAATCAATGGGGCGAGCCTGTGACCGTGGTCAAATTGGGCTTTGAGATCGCGGGCGCTCTGCTGGTGGTCGGTGTCGGGCGTGTGCTCGGTGAGCGCCGCAACCGCAAGGCCCGTCAGGCCTGATGATTGCAATGAAAGGAGCTGCGTGACCATGAGTGTGGACACATCCAACAAGAATCGCTGCCAGGGGCTGAGCATCCTGCAGACCCTGCTGCTGGTCGGCGTGCTCGGACTGGTGCTGTCCATCGTGGCGTCGAGGTGGCTGTGAGCAAGACATCCTTTCCCCGGAAACTGGTCATCGCGACCCGCGCCAGCCGTCTTGCGCTGTGGCAGGCTCATCACGTGGCAGATCTGCTGCGCAATCGCTATCCAGGATGTGAGGTCGAGCTGCTCGAGATGACGACGCGCGGCGATCAGATCCTCGACCGCACGCTGTCCAAGGTGGGTGGCAAGGGACTGTTCGTCAAGGAACTGGAGACGGCGCTGCACGATGGCCGTGCCGATCTGGCGGTACATTCGCTCAAGGATGTGCCGATGGAGCTTCCCGAAGGTTTCTCGCTGGCAGCCGTGCTGCCGCGCGGCGACGTGCATGATGCGCTGGTGTCGTCGCGTTACGCGTCTCTCGATGCGTTGCCCGAAGGGGCCGTCGTGGGCACTTCCAGCCTGCGGCGCGAGGCGCAGATCCGGGCACGCTGGCCGCATCTCGACATCAAGCCGTTGCGTGGCAACCTCGATACCCGCCTGGGCAAGCTCGATGCGGGCGAGTACGATGCCATCGTATTGGCGGCCACAGGCCTGCAGCGACTGGGCATGGCCGAGCGCATCCGGGCCGTGCTGCCTGCCGACCTCAGCCTGCCGGCTGCCGGACAGGGAGCCCTGGGGATCGAAATTCGCGCCGACCGGACTGACGTGGCCGGTTGGCTGGCACCGCTGGTCTGCCCGGCCACCACGGCCCGCGTGGCTGCCGAGCGGGCCGTATCGCGGGCACTGGGCGGTTCCTGCCAGGTACCCCTGGCCGCCTATGCCGAAATCGATGGTGCCGATACGCTATGGCTGCGTGCACTGGTGGCCACGCCCGACGGGCGTACCGTGCTGCGTGCCGAGCAACGTGGTGTGATTGCAGATGCCGAGGTACTGGGGACCGAAGTTGCTGCCGCCTTGTTGCAGGATGGCGCCGCCGCCATCCTGGAAGGACTCGGTATCGAGGTGCCTTCCAGGCAGGGCTGACGTGGTGCGACGCGCCGTTCTGACCCGGCCCCAGGGGCGCAACGAGACGCTGGCGGCGCATCTGGTGCAACAGGGCTGGCAGGTGCTGATGCTGCCCGCCATGACCATCGAACCTCTGGATCATGTGTCCTGGCGTGACCCGGCCGATTATGACCTGGTGATGTTCGTCAGCGGAAATGCCGCTCGCCTCTATGTCGACGGCATGCGGCAGCAGGGCGGCCATGACTGGCGTTGGCCCTCTGCCACCTTGGCGGCCATGGTCGGGCCGGGCAGTGCCGATGCCTTGCGTGCCACTGGTGTCCTGCCATCCGAGGTGCGCCTGCTGTATCCCAGCGATACCCGCGAGGGCCTGGATTCCGAGGCGCTGTGGCGCTTGCTGCAGCCTGAACTGGGGCAGTTGCGTCGCGTCCTGATCGTACGAGGCGAGCAAGGACGCGACTGGCTGGCCGAGCAGTTGCATCAGGCCGGCATCCAGGTTGATCTGCTGCCGGTCTATCGGCGAGTTCCGGCTGCCTGGACCGCGACGGCTGCCGATATTTTGCAGGCCTGGCAGCGACAGGGACTGACAGCCAACTGGCTGCTGAGCAGCATTGAGAGCTTCCGGGCGTTGCATGCCCGTGTGGCGGAGCAGGGATGGGAGGATTGGTGGCGCACCTGTTGTTTCATCACAACGCATCCGCGCATCACCCAATCCTGCCTTGAAACCCTGTATGCTGGTGCTCGCGATTGCCGCCGGGTTGTCACGAGCCAGCCGCTGGACGAGAGTTTGTTACACGCTTTTCTGACCGTGCGGCAGGCAGGAACCGACAACATATTACAATCCAGGCTATGACCGACATCACATCCGAGATTGAGGCACCTGCCCGGCAGGCTGCCGCCGAGACCCAGCCCGAATCTGCCCGGCGTGGCGGCAAGGGAGGCTGGCTGACCATACTGTTGCTGGCTGTGCTGGTGATTGCCGCGCTGTTGAGCGCGCTGTGGTACCAGCGCCAGGAGTTCCAGCAGGGCGGTCGTGAACTGGCCGGCCGTCTAAGCACGGTCGAGACGCAGTTGCAGCAGACTCAGCGACAGGCTGACGAGGCGCGTGACATTGCCCAGGGCCAGCAGGCCAAGGTGCAGGCACTCGAAGAAAAACTGACCGATCTCAGCAGCCGCTACCAGGTGCTGGAGCAGGCTTGGCAAAATCTGACGGACGAGGGCGGTGATGTCGTTCTCTCCAATGACCTTGATCGCATCCTGACCCTGGCCAGCCAGCAATTGCGCCTGGCCGGACAGGTCGGCAACGCCATCGTGGCACTGGAAACGGCACAGGCCCGCCTGGCAAGCGCCGACCGGCCTGGTTTCGCAATGGTTCTGCAGGCCGTCAATGGCGATCTCGAACGTCTGCGCATGACGCCTCAGGTTGATATCCCGGCGCTGTCGCGGCGTGTCGATGCCCTGGTTCGCCAGATCGATACACTGCCTTTGCTGGCACCGGGCGTGAATGCCGTGATCGATACCGCGCCTGTTGCCCAGCCTGTAGCGGCTGCCGATGACACCGTCGCATTGCCGGCTGCGCCGGTGGTGGATCCTGATGCCTCGTGGTGGGTACGTTGGCGCGCCGAGATGGAAACCTGGCCTGGTCGCCTGGGTCATGCGATTGCCGGCGAATTTTCCAATCTGGTCAAGGTCCAGCGCATCGATGCGCCGGATGCCCTGTTGCTGTCGCCCGACCAGGCCAGCCAGTTGCGCAGCAACCTGCGCCAGCGACTGCTGACGGCACAGGTGGCCTTGCTGGCCCGCCAGCCTGATGTCTGGAAGAGCGAGCTTGATATCGTGGCGCGTGCGCTGTCGCAGTATTTCGACATGCAGAATGTCGATGTTGCCCGTGCCTTCGCCCAGGTCGAAGCCCTGGCCCAGGCACCGATCAAGGCTGACATCCCGGATATCGGCAACAGCCTGCATGCGCTGGAGGCTGCGCGTGCCAAGGCAGCACTGCCGGCCGAGTCCGGCGCACAGGAATAATGCCATGAGAGCCTGGTTCTGGACTCTGCTCCTGGCGGTCGTCGCAGTGGCGGCGGCAGTGTTTCTGCGACAGCATGCCGGCAATGTCGTCATCCTGGTGCCGCCGTATCGCATCGAATTGTCGATCATGCTGGCTGTGGCCCTGATCGTCGGTTCGTTCATCCTGCTGTATGTCGGCCTGCGCTTTCTGAGCTGGCTGCTGTCGGTGCCGGGGCGCTGGCGTGGCTGGCGTGGCCGGCGTGCGCAGCATCGTGACGACAATCGCCTCGAGCGTGGCTGGATTGGTTTGCTGGCAGGGCGTTATGCCCAATCCGAAAAAGACCTGACCAAGCTGCTTGGGCAGACGCGCAACCACAATCGCAAGGTCCTGGCGGCCCTGTCGGCGGCACGGGCGGCTCATGCTCAGGCGGCCTATACCCGCCGCGATGAGTTGCTGCGGCAGGCCCAGGAGTTCGCTGGCGAGAAGGCTCTGGTCGATGCCGTCGGTGCTCTGTGGGCCGAGCTGCTGCTGGAACAGGGGCAACCACAGGCTGCGCTGGAAAAACTGCAGACGCTGCCTTACGAAGAAGGCGCGCGCTACGTCAACATTACTCGTCTGCTGCTGCGTGCCCATGTCGATCTGGCGCATCACGAACAGGCCTACCTGTTGGCCCGTGCGCTTTTCAAGCGCAAGGCGCTGGAGCCGGCCGAGGCGGAACGCATTATCGGTGTCGCGGCCGCTGGTCGTCTGCTCGAAGCTGGCGACGATTGGCGCACGGTCTGGAAGTCCCTCAAGTCCACGGAGCGCACCTTGCCGCCGGTTGCCTTGGCTGCGGCCCGCTTGTTCGATGCGCAGGAGCAGGGCAGCGAGGCCAGCAAGGTGCTGGAGTCCGCGCTCGATGTGCAGCTTGATCCCGAATTGCTGGCTGCCTATGCACGCTGCGCCCCTGCCGATGTACAGCGCCGCCTGAGCAAGGCTGTGCGCTGGCTCAAGGATCATCCCGATCATCCCGACCTGCTGCGTGCCATGGGCGTGCTGTGCCTGCATGGGCAGATCTGGGGGCAGGCAGAGCGTTATTTGCGTCGCAGTCTCGCCGTACAGCCGACAGCCGGCACCTATGCGCTGCTGGGCAGCCTGAGCGATCGCCTGGGACGGCGCGATGATGCGCTGTCCTACCTACGCCAGGCCACCGCGGCCAGCGTGGGTCTGCCCGACCTGGCCGCGTCTGCGGCATTGCCTGCTGCAGACGTGCAGGCCGATCCGCATCACCTGGTGGCCGACAATCCCGAGGATTTTGTCCTGCCCGATCCCCAGACGGCTGATTCTCCGGATATCCTGCACCAGCGTGATGGCATCAGCGACTACGATGTGCACGGCGGTGTGCTACCGTCGCGCCACGAAGCCGTGGTCGCCAGCAGCGATCGTGATGATGCCTTCCATGAGTATTTCGACAGTGCGCCGATCCCTGCCGCTTCACTGGGTACCGAAGAGCCTGCCGCATCGTCAGAGGCGGCACGCACGGACAGCGACAAGCCCGCTGGCTACTGATTTCCACTTTTTACATACAAGGTAGAAAATGAGTCTTTTGAATGTCGGAGCAGGCAAGAACCTGCCGGATGATTTCAATGTCGTCATCGAAATTCCGATGAATGCCGACCCGATCAAGTACGAGGTGGACAAGGATTCGGGCGCGCTGTTCGTCGACCGTTTCATGCTGGCCGCCATGCACTATCCGTGCAACTATGGCTACATTCCGCAGACGATCTCCGATGATGGTGACCCCGCCGACGTACTGGTGATCACTCCGTTCCCGATCCAGGCCGGTGCCGTGATCCGCTGCCGCGCCATTGGCGTGCTCAACATGGAAGACGAAGGCGGTGGCGATGCCAAGCTGCTGGCGCTGCCCATCGACAAGCTGTATCCGGTCTATCGCAAGATCCAGTCCATCGACGATCTGCCGATCGAGGAAATCGAGCGTATCCGCCACTTTTTCGAGCACTACAAGGATCTCGAGAAAGGCAAGTGGGTCAAGCTGACCGGCTGGCAAGGCCCGGAAGCCGCCCGTGCCGAAATCCTGAAGAGCGCCGAGGCCTGGCGTCTGCAGAACGACGCGTGATTTATCGGCCTGTCCGTGAGGACGGGCGGTTGCAGGTGAAATAGGCGACGCCGGTCAGGGTCGCCTTTTTTCTTGGCTGCGAGGTTGCTGAGCAGATCCTGATGGCTATCAGGAGATGGCAGATTCAAGTTTCCCATGCTGGACAATAAGAATCATTGCTACTATATCGAGTTCGATACACCTGCCGTTGTTTCTGTCATCCATGTCACGCTCACCTGTGTCCAGAAAAGGTTGGCTCAGCCATTACGGCGAGCTGGTCGGGACGTGGGTGCGACGGGCTGACAGCCGGGCCGATGCCGAGGATGCCACGCACGATACGATCGTCAAAGTGCTGGAGCATGATGCCGCTGCACTGGTCAATCCCGGAGCCTATCTGCATCGCAGCGTGCGCAACCGCCTGATCGACAAGCACCGCCAGGCACGGTTGCTGGATGTCGTGCCGCTGCATGAGCTCGGCGAGGATGAGCATCCCCTGCTGGGTGATCCTGATGCGCATGTACGGACGACCGAGTTGGTGTGTTCCCTGAAAGACGCATTGCAGGAATTGCCACTCAAGTGCCGGCAGGTCTTTCTGCTGCACAAGCTCGAGGGATACAGTCAGCAGGAGATCGCTCAGCAGTTGGGCATTTCCGTCAATATGGTCGAGAAATACATGATCCGGGCCGCCAGATATCTCAGGGAACGGTTGCAGAACCATGCCCCGCACTGAGTCTGGACCCAGGTATTCAGCAATGAGCACAGACAGCCCAACACTTCCTGACGATCCACGCGATGCTGCCGCCTACTGGTTTGCCCGCGTGCATTCCGGTCATTTCACTGTTGCCGAGCAGGCTCATTTTCGGCAGTGGCGTCAGGCCGATCCGCGCAATGAACACGAATACCGGGCGCTGGATGAGATCTGGCAGGCTACCAGTTTGGTGCCGGAAGATACGCTGCGGGAATTGCTGATGGCACCAGAGCCAGCAGAAGCGTGTCGGCAACGCACCCGTCGGCGCTGGCTGGTGGGGGCGGGCGCAAGCTGTGCCGTGGCGGTCGCGGTAGGCGTGTTTGGCTACAGCCGTCTGCTGGAGTATCCGGAACAGGTCTTGCGCTACGCAACGGTGCATGGAGAACAACGAGCGGAGACCTTGCCCGATGGCTCGGTCATCGAGATGAATGTCGCCACGCGGTTGGTGGTGCGCTATTACGGGGATCGCCGCGACGTCGAACTGCTTGAGGGCGAGGCGGCATTCGACGTGCGCAGCAATACCGCTCGCCCGTTTTTAGTGACGGCAGGTGAGGTCAATGTTCGGGTCACAGGAACGGTTTTCACCGTGCGGAAACAACAGGACCGGATTTCGGTGGCCGTTGAGTCGGGGACAGTCGAGGTGACATCCGGACGCTGGTGGGCACGTGACCAGGCTCTGCTGACGGCAGGCCTGACGGCAAGCGTGCGTGGCGATGCGCAACTGCATGTCGCGTCAGCGGATGTCGCTGCGCTTACCGCCTGGCGTCAGGGCAAGGTGGTTTTCCGGGACCAGCCACTGGAAAGCGTGGTACATGAGATGAACCGCTACCTGGCCCAGCCCATCCATCTTACGGACAGCAGACTGAAACGCCTGAGCATGGCGGGCGTTTTCAGTATCAAGGATGCGGAAGGCTTTCTGCAGGCCTTGCAGAACCAGATGCCGGTCATCGTCGTGCATCGTCCGGACGGCGGTGTCGATCTTTCGTTGCTGCGCTGACGCATCAGGCACAAGCGGTACACATTCACGACTGCGTTCTTGAGTCCTTGGCTTGGCCAAGGGCGCACTGATGTGCGCGCTTGCTATTCATTCTTAAAAATAATTGTTGTTGTTACAACTTTTATTTGAATTTCATTCAGGGTTTTGACGCGTCGCTCGTCGTACTTAATGAGGGGGCGTGTTTCCCGCCGGGAGGCGTCACTTCGCAAGGATTCTTTGGCTAAATTCTAGTATCAGGAAACTCTCGTGATTGACCGGACCATTCCCGCAATACACAAGGCTGGTGGCAAACGATGCCACACTGCGGCCATCTCTGCCGTGTCATCGGCCACTCTGGTCGTTGCCTTCTCTGTTGCATTGGCTGCTGCGCCACAGGTCGTGCATGCACAGGATGCCGTTACCCAGATCAGTATCCAGCAGTCGTCTCTCAGTGATGCGCTGTTGCAGCTTGGACAGCAGACAGCACTGCAGTTCATCTATACCTCTGAGCTGGTACGCGGGTTGCCTGCCCAGGAGGTCAGTGGGCAGATGACGGCAGAGGAGGCGTTGAAGCGTCTGCTGGCAGGAACGGGTATTGAGTATTCACGTACGGGCAATACGATCAATCTGTGGAAGGTAGCCGAGACGACGCAACTGGCTCCGGTCAATGTGACGGGCCTCTATCGTGCCGATCTGACGCCGGTGTATGCGGGCGGCAAGGTTGCGACAGGCAGTCGGATCGGCATGCTGGGCTACCAGGATTTCATGGAGACACCGTTCAGTACCATCAGCTATACGCAGGACGCGATACAGCAGGCACAGGACCTGGCCCGTGTCGTCGGGGTGACCGATGCGTCGGTATACGACATGGGCATGCGCGGTACCGTGCGCGAGGCTTTCGTGGTGCGCGGATTCGATGTGGGTTCGGGCGACGTGGCGTTTGGCGGGCTGTACGGTTTGCTGCCCTACAACCGTGTGCCACTGGAACTGGTCGAACGGGTCGAAGTGCTCAAGGGGCCTTCTGCAATGCTCAACGGCATGCCACCAGGCGGATCGGTTGGCGGCAGTATCAACCTGGTGCCCAAGCGTGCGACCGAAACCCCCTTGACCCGACTGACCGGGATGTTCGTGTCCGACGGCCAGTATGGCGCTCACCTCGATATGGGGCGCCGGTTTGGTGATGCACAGCAATTCGGGATACGGTTCAATGGCCTGTACCAGGACGGCAACATGGCCGCAGATGGACAGTCAAAGCGTGCGCAACTGGGCGCACTGGGTCTGGATTGGCGTTCTGAGCGAGTCAGGCTTGCTGCGGATATGTACAGCAACAGGGACAAGGTCAGTGGCGTGACACGTGGCGTTACGATTGCGCCGGGGCTGGGTGTGCCGGATGTACCCGATCCGCGCCGTTCGCTGATGCCCGACTGGACATTTTCCAGCGCGGAAGATTCGGCGTTCGTGTTGCGGGGTGAGGCAGACGTGACAGAGGACGTGACCGTATATGCGAACTACGGTCAGGGCATGACGCATTACAACGGTTTGCTGGGCGTGACGTTTGCCGTCATGGATGCGCAGGGAAGATACCGCACCAATTTCGGCCAGCAGCGCCAGGTTCTGGACAGAAAGGCGGGCGATGTCGGCATCATGGCTCGTTTGCGCACGGGGGAGATCCGCCACGAATTGGCATTGAGCGGTTCGTTCTATGAGCAGGAAGTGCGTTCCAGGACGGTAGTGGGCCTGCTGCCGCAGGATTGGTACACCAATATTTACGATCCTTCCTGGGGCGCAGCCCCCGAGACGGTGATCCGCAAGTCCGATATTCCCAAGACCGCCGAGTCACGCTTGAGCAGCGTAGGTATCGCCAACACGATGTCGGTTGCCGACGATCGTGTGATGCTGACGCTGGGGGTGAGACGGCAGAACGTTGTCAGTGATACCTTCAGTGCCGCCACGGGGAAACGTACGGCACGCTATGACGCCTCGGCGACAACGCCGAGCGTGGCGCTATTGGTGAGAGTGACGGATGAAGTGTCCCTCTATGGCAACTACATCGAAGGCCTGAAAGAAGGGGCTATCGCGCCGACTGGCACCAACAATGCCGGGGAGCTGTTCGCACCCTACAAGACCAAGCAACACGAGGTAGGTGTGAAAGTCGATCTTGGCAGTTTCGCGGCGACGTTGAGCGGTTATCAGATCCGCATGCCCAACAGCTATATCGACCCGGCCAGCAACCTTTTTTCCTTCGAGGGCGAACAGCGCAACCGAGGCGTGGAGCTGGGTTTCTTTGGGGAGCCCATTGACGGTTTTCGCCTGATGGGGGGCATCGCCTATCTGGATGCCACGCTGACCAAGACAGCGGGTGGCGTGGATGAGGGCAGTTTCGTCATGGCACGTCCGAAATGGCAGGGCAAGCTGGGTGTGGAGTGGGACCTGCCGGGTGTGACGGGTTTGACCCTGACGGGCAATGTCCAGTCTGCCTCGGGACAATATTTCAGCCGTGACAATACTCTGAAGACAGCCGGCAGGACGCTTTTTGATGCCGGTCTGCGATATCAGACCGCCATCGATGGACGTGCAGTGACGCTGCGCGCGGATGTGCTCAACGTGGCCAACAAGGCGTATTGGTCAGGTGGGGGCAGCGGCAAGCTGTGGCTGGGGGCACCGCGTACGGTCATGCTGTCCGCAAGTGTCGATTTCTAGGCAATCAAAGGATAGGTAAATGCGAATGAAACCGTGGGGAATGGGCAGTCTGCTGCTGTGCGCGGGAATACTGGCCGGGTGTGCAGATACGGCACACTTGGGCGTACATGGCGCAGCAACGGCACCTGTTGCGGAGCAGGCCATCGGCTCCAGATTGTCTGAGTTGCAGCGGCAGGAGATTGGGGTGCGGCTTTACGAACTGGCGTTTTCTCCCCGGCACCAGGCTGTATTCGTGGTATCGGCCGGAGGCGAGGATGCCGTGCATGATCCGTCCCAGGTGCTGCGCCTGGACCCGACGGATCTGTCGGTGCAGGCGCGGATTCCACTGGCACGCAGAGGGTTCGGGGTGGCGCTGGACGATGCTGACAATCGCTTGTACGTTGGCAATGTGCTGGATGCATCGGTGACGGTGGTGGATCTTGGCACTGACGAGGTCATCGGTGTGGTGCAATTGGCCGATCCCGTGCGACAGGATGGTGACAAGCCCATCTATCCCCATCTGTTGCGCACGTTGGTTGTCGATGCGAAGCGGCATCGTCTTTATGCACCGGGACTGAGCGCGCAGGGCAGCGTGCTGTACGTCATCGATACACGTACGCTGGCGCTGGAACGGGTCGTGCCCGGTCTGGGTGCGGGCGCAGCAGGTATCGTGCTGGACGAGATGGGAGGCATGCTTTATGTTTCGAATCTGCAAGGCCAGGTTTTTGCCTTGAATGCACAAACCCTGGCGATCGAGAAGCAATGGGAAGTGCGGGCCGATCAACTGCTGAATCTTGATCTTGACCGCAGTCGTCAACACCTGATTGCGACGGACCTGGGGTCGCCACGACTGGACGAGGCGCGTCGCCAGAAGGCCGGGCTGGTCGACTATGAGAAACGAGGGGAAGGGCACCGTGTGGTTGTCTTCGATACGGCCGATGGGCATACTGTAGCGAGCATTCCCACCGGGCAATCACCCATCGCGCCGCTGGTCGATGAGCGTCGGGGCCGAGTGTATGTCACCAACCGTGATGCCGGCACCCTCACGATACTGGATGCCAATGACTATACGGTGATTCGCGATGTGGCATTGCCTTCGCATCCGAACAGCCTGACCCTGGATCCGGATACCGGGACTGTCTTTGTTTCGATCAAGGAGCCTTCCCGGCAGGCACGCGAGAGTGTTGCACGCATCCCCTACGAATGATGGAAGACGGGATGGGCGGTCATGGCTGACGCCGTCAATACCCATGTGACACTTTGAGCCAACTCGGATAGTCCGAATTGGCTCCATGCCGATCCGCAACGACACTGGTGTTTTCAATCGCTGTCGGAGGCGGCTATGAAAACATCGGCAGGAGCAGGGTACAGGGCGGGTTTGCGCAGGCAGCGCCAGCGCGGCCAAGGGATGGTCGAGTACATTATTGTGGTCGCCCTGGTTGCCATTGCAGCCATCGCGGTCTACCAGTTGTTCGGGCAGGTGGTTCGTTCACAGACGGCTGCCATGGCCAGGGAACTGGCCGGCGAGGATGGCAGTGCCGAGTCGCAGGCCGCGCAGTCTGCAGCCGAGGCCGCCGCCGGCCAGACCCAGGCGCGTTCACTCAAGTCCTTTACCGGCAACGTTACTGCGGGTGGTGCCCAATGAGGCCGCCCGGCATGCGCCAGTCCGGCCAGGCACTGGTCCCGGGCATGCTGCTGTTGGCGGCGGGCGTACTGGTCTGGGTGTATTTCTACAATGGCAGCCAGGTCATCGCAGCACGAGGGCGCCTGACGCACACGGCCGATGCCATGGCCTACAGCGCGGCACTGGTGCAGGCGCGCACGCTCAATTTCCATGCCTATATCAATCGCACGCAACTGGCGCATCAGGTGGCGATGGCACACGTTGTCACCCTGGCAGCCTGGGCACGCCTGGGCAGTACGCAAGCCCGGCAGGTCGGACGCGGCAATCCCCCTGCGACGTTGATCGGCATGATGTTCGGCCCAGCCCATGCGGTGGCTTATCGCAGCAGCCGGGCTGCGACGGCAGGCGGAACCGGAGACGATGCGCCTGCCGATCTGGCACAGGCCTATGGGGCCCATGAGCGGGCCGTGCACGAAATACTGTCGCGCAGCAGGCAGCAGTTGCTGGCCACGGCACGATCCAGCCGCGACAGTGCCTTGCAGGCGGTGCTGGCAGCCAACCATCCCGTCAATGTCGAACAGCGCTGGCCGGGAGAACTGCCCGCTGTGCAGTGGCTGACCGATGATTGGCAGGATGCCGCACGACCATTTTCTGCCCTGCGTGATTCGGGTGTTTTGGGCCTGCTGGGCGACATGCAGCGCCGGTATGGATTCCTGCATCCGCGTGATCATACGGCGCGCAACACCTGGGCCGTGCAGCGCCGCTGCCCGATGAAACGGCATGAATTGCGTCGTCGTGGTCGTACCCAACTGGATGAGACAGGACGCTGGCAGGCTCACGATACGCAGTCCTATCACGCGCTGCGCAGCAATCGCTGGATAGGATGCTATTACCGCGAATATCCCATGGGATGGGGGCGCGTCCAGCCTGCGGGTAAACAGGCAGATGACTTGCCTCAGCATAGCGATGACGCGCCTGAGGATTTCAGTGCCGAGGATTTCTGGCGGTGGGCAGCCCGGCAGGCAGACTGGGACATTCTCGAAGGCCGTGACAACGCGCTGGCCAATTCCTATGCCATCGGTACGCCATTGCGTCTGGGCGGGCGTGGACTCCCGGTTCTGAGTACTTTGAATCCCGAACGTGCCGAAGGCATCCGGATCGCCTTTGCCCTGCGTCAACGGGCGAGCGACTTGCCAACGACACCGAAAGGCAGCAGCCACGTGCGCATCGGACCGGGTGAACTGGCATTCACTGCTTTCCAGGAACATGAAGGCATGACGGTTCATGCTGCTGCCGAAACGTATTTTGCGCGCCCCGTCGCCAGACGGGATGGCCGTCTGGAAGGCGCAAATCTGTTTCACCCGTATTGGCAGGCGCGTTTGAGGGCGGTGTCTGAGACTGAGTGGCGACGGCAGTCCGGTCATGCCTCAGGTGCGCCGGCCGAGCCGGGGCAAGGGGGGAGGAGTTTGCAATGAACCGGGAAGCGGTATGTCAGCGGCAGGGGGCTGGGCAGACGATGCAACGTGGACAGGCGATGACGGAGATGCTGGTGGTGGTGCCGGCCATATGGGGTGTCTTGATGGCGGTGGCGCTGCTGGGGGAGTGGCAGGATCAGGCTTTGCAGGCAGATCAGGCTGGTCGCCATGGTGCCTTCATGGCTACGGCCAGGCCCATGCAGCATAGCGATTTTTCATCAGATACCGGCCCGCTGCCGGCCCGTGCGTCGGCACGTTTTGCCATCGAGGCACCGCAAGCGGGACGGGCATGGCAGCAACCGGGAGATGGGTTGGTGGCGGCCGAGCGTCTCAGGCGTGAGTGGTCTCTGGATCAGGCCAGTCTGGTGATGGCAGAAGTACGGGCCCGACCGCTGCGCCAGGCCTGGCAGGGGCATGAGGCTGTCCTGCTGCGACGGACGGCGATTCTGGCCGGTGCTGGGCATGCCGCCGATGATATGCATGCACAACGCCGAATCGCCGAGTCAGGCAGTGCCTGGGGGGACGCCTATGGGCGTAGCCGGATGGCAGGGCAGGACTGGACTGCACGCCTGCAGCAGGTGGATGCCGCTTGGGGGCGAAGTCTGCCGGATTTTGATTGGCTGACGCCGTGGGCCGGACAGGTGCCTTCGGTGTTTCTGTCGCCAGGCAGCAAGGCGGGAGAAAGGCCATGAAAAACACTGATCACACGCGTGACTGGCGAGCTGGTGCTGTGACATGGTTTTCCCGATTTTGCCTGGTTGGTGCGGTAGGCTGGCCTGTTGCCGTGGGGGCGACGAACTGGCCATTCCCGCCGGGTTCGGTACGGCAGGAAATTGTGCGTGATGCGCCGGTGTTCGGGATGCCCTTGACGGTCGTACTGTTCGAGGCACCGCTGGATCTGCCTGCCACGGTAGCCTATATGGCGCAGCATTGGCCGGGTCATACACCCATGGTCAGAGTTGCGCCGGATGAGGTCAGCCTGTCGGGTGTCACAAAGGGCGCGCAGCGATTGATCAGCCTGTTGCCGGGGCAAGGCGAGCGGACGCGTGGCATGGCGTCGTTATGGCAGTGGCCAAAAACCGATGCCGGTCCGCCTGCCCGGCAGGTTTCTACCGAAGTGGAAACGCTCAGGCAGGCGGGTGGACAGTTGCTGTTCGATATGGGCAGCCAGGAGATGGCCCAGCAGGTTTACCGGCATGATTTGCCTCCTGGGGCGGCCATGGTGCATCTGGCGGGGCTTCTGGAGGGCCGGGGCTGGCAGGTCGAGGAAGGAATGTCGGATAGTCTGGGCCGCTGGCGACGTGGCGAGACCGGACTGGCCGTGCTGATGGTGCCTTTCGAGGCCGGCAGTGGCTGGATGGTGCACTGGATACGGAGGCCGGAATGAGTACTGGGCATGTATCACGCTGGTATCTGAACCGCAGCGTGTGGCTGTGGCTGATGGCCGTGCTGTGCGGCCTGGGGGCAGCCTGGGCGGTGCGCGAGCATATCGGCGAGCGGGTCATGCAATTGGAAGCCGCGGCACAGGTGCCACATGTCGGCATCATCGTGGCGGCACACGATCTTGCGCCGGGTCTGCGGCTGGCGGCGGATCATCTGGCCGTGCGTCAGGTGCCTGCAGCATGGCGAACGACCGAGGCACTGGCTGCGCAGGACTTTGGCCGTCTAGAAGGCCAGCTATTGGCACATCCTGTGCGCCGGGGCGATCCCGTCATGGCATTGCATGTGAAGCCGGTATCGGCTGTGTCGCTGTCCGGACGGGTGGCGACCGGTCGGCGGGCGATCACGATGGCGGTTGATCAGCTCAATTCCATGTCTGGCATGCTGGCTGCCGGGGATCTGATCGACCTGTATGTGTCCTTCGAGTATCAGCGTCGGCCAGTCACCGCCCCTTTGCTGCAGGGCGTGTCGATCATGGCGACCGGGCGTCAGGAGGCCGGGAGCGCTTCTGCTGTCGAGGCAGGAGCGGATGGGCACGAGTCAGCCTATTCGACCGTCACGCTGGATGTCGCGCCCGAGGATGCGGTCAGGCTGGTGGCGGCGCGCCAGGCAGGACGCCTGACAGCCGTGTTGCGCCATCCGTCTGATCGGACGTTATCGCCCGCTGCAGCACGGGGCAGCCTGGCCGCACTTCTGGGGATACAGGCACCCGTGCCGCAGCGCAGTCGGCAGGTGGATGTGATCTATGGCAACAGCAGCAGGCGACAGAGCACTACCGCAGCAGGGGCCGTGCAATCCGTGGAAAACGGCGTATCCCAGCGCAGTGGGGCTTTCGAGGCACCGCTGCCCGATCAGGTGGCCAGTGCCTGGCAGGAAGTACGCGATGCCTTGCTCGATGCAGCGGCAGAACCGGCATGGAACGATGAGGAGCAGCAAGACGATGAAAGCAATCAGCAATAGTGCGGACCGAACAAGAGCTCGGGTGGATCAGCAGGTGGCGGGACGGTGGATGCGCTGGCTCGCGCAATTGATGCTGTGCAGTCTTGGGGGGGCGGTGCTGCCTGCTGCCGTGGCACAGGCTGCAACGTCTGGTCAGCAGGGGACGGAAATCGTGATCCAGGTAGGTGAGACGCGAGTCTTGCCGGCGACCGATATTGGTCGTGTCGCGGTCGGCGATGGCGAAGTCGTGCATGCCATGGCCGCCGATCGCAGGGAAGTCCTGCTGTTCGGCAAGCGACCCGGCAGTTCTTCCCTGCATCTCTGGACGGAGGGCGGTACATTGCAAGGCTATCGGATCCGGGTATTGCCAGCCGATACCCGCGAGATCCAGCATGAGCTGGCCGCCTTGCTGGAGGGTATGCCGAATGTCCGGACACGTTCCGTGGGTGACAAGCTGGTCGTCGAAGGAGACAACCTGTCCGATGCCGACCAGGCGCGTATCGATCTGCTCGGACGGCGCTATCCGCAGATTCTCGATCTGACGGCGACAGTCGGCTGGGATCAGATGGTCCTGCTGGATGTCCAGGTCATCGAGGTGCCGCGCTCGGCACTCAGGGATCTGGGTGTACGCTGGGATGCCAATACCGAGGGCGGCCTGCAGGCCGGCATGGCGTGGGATCCACTGGCATCCGGCCAACTGCATGAGCGACCGGGTGAGGCGGTTGTCCAGGCACCTTATCCGGTGCGCGGCGTGGCAGGTTATTTCGGCATGAATGCGCTGCTCTCGGCCAGATTGCATGCGCTGGCACAGCAAGGCGAAGCAGTGGTGCTGGCTCAGCCGCAACTGCTGGCCCGTAGTGGCACGACTGCCAGCTTCCTGGCTGGCGGTGAAGTGCCTTATGCCTCGGTCGATTCCAATGGCAATACGACGACGATTTTCAAGCCATATGGCGTATCGCTGGCCATTACGCCGCGTGTGGATCGCAACGGCGCAGTACGGTCACAGATCGAGGTCGAAGTCAGTTCCGTCGATGCCAGCCTGACGCTGGCAGGAGGGCCTGCCATGAAAATGCGACGTGCCGCGACCGAGTTCAATGTCCGTTCCGGGCAGACCCTGGTACTGGGTGGATTCGTGTCCAGGGAACATGCTTCTGATCGGGATCAGGTGCCGGGTCTGGGCAATGTCCCTCTGTTGGGCAACCTGTTCCGCGCCAATCGTGTGCAACGCCGCGAAACCGAGCTGGCGATCTTTGTCACGCCGGTGGTGGTGGATCAGGCGCATCCCGACATGCAGGCCAGAGTGCGGCAGGGGCGTGAAATTCTGGATAGCGCCTTTCCGGCTCCTTTGCGCCTGAACACACCGGTACGGCATCGGGAATCAGATGCGACACAGGAAGGGGCCGACCCTTTGCGCTGGCAGCCCTATGAGGGTCGAGGCTCGCAATGGCAACAGGAAGGAGCTGAGCATGGCTGAAGAACTGGAACTCCAAATGCAGTTCGAGAATGGCCACCGCCAGGTGATGCGGCTGCGGCCACCGTTGTTGATCGGGCGCAGCCAGGCGTGCCATGTCCGGATTCGCCACTGGCGCATGGCCCGGCAGCATGCCCGGCTGGTGCTGGATGACGGCGAGATCGTGCTGGAGGATCTCGGTTCGCTGGCCGGAACGCAGGTCAATGGCCAGCGCATGGTGCGCTATGGGCCCCTAGAACCCGATGATGAAATCATTGTTGGACCATGCCTGATGACGGTGCGTCGTGCTCGTGGGGCTGACCTGGACAATCTCGGCGTTGATCTGCCCGGCGATATGTCGGCCAAGGTGCATGAGTCCGGGCATGTGGTGGATGGGCATGAAGTCGATTCGACCTCCAGTGCTGTACCGACAACAAAGGTTGCAGGGCGAGGGGCTGGAGGTGTGCATGCAGAGGGTGTGTCTGGCCGTCCTGAAATGCCTGCGTGCGTGTCACAGGTGCAGCCCACAGCGGGCTTTGCAACGACTGCAGACACTGCATCATCATTTTCACCATCAGCATCAGCATCTTCTTCTGCGTTGCAAATCAGACCTGATGCGGCCTTGCGCAGGCGTCTGCATGCCGCATTGCTGGACGGCCTGGATCCCAGGCGACGTGATGTGACCGGGATGAGCGATGAGCGGTTGCGCGCCGAGGCGCTGCTGCTGATGCACGATATCGTGGCGGCAGTGGACGATCTGCCGCCGGGGCTCGACCGGGAAGGGCTTTGTCGTGCGGTCGTGGATGAAGCCGTGGGTCTGGGCGTGCTGGAGGCATTGCTGCAGGATCCAGGCGTCAGTGAAATCATGGTCAACCGGCATGATGAAATCTATGTCGAAAGACAGGGGCGTCTCATGCGCGATGCGGCCTGCTTCAGCAGCGAGCAGGCGGTGCTGGGAGTGATCGAGCGTATCGTGTCGCCGTTGGGCAGGCGTATCGATGAGAGTTCTCCGATGGTCGATGCCCGCTTGCCGGATGGTTCGCGTGTGCATGCCATCGTGGCTCCGGTGGCATTGCGTGGTGCCTGCCTGACAATACGGAAGTTTCCGCTGCGCCGTCCCGCCATGGCCGATCTGGTCGCGGGGGGCTCTCTGGATGGCTGGATGGCGCGCTTTCTTGAGAGTTGTGTGTGTCAGCGCACCAATATTCTCATTGCCGGTGGCACCGGGTCGGGCAAGACCACCCTGCTCAATGTACTGGCGGGGGCCATTCCCGAAGCGGAACGGATCGTGACCATCGAGGATGCGGCAGAACTGCGGCTGGCTCACAGCCATCTGGTGTCCCTGGAGGCGCGTCCTCCCAACCAGGAGGGCAACGGGCAGATTTCCATCCGCGAACTGGTGCGCAATGCGCTGCGGATGCGCCCGGATCGCATTGTCGTCGGGGAATGTCGGGGCGCAGAGGCCTTCGATATGCTGGCGGCCATGAATACCGGTCACGAAGGATCGATGACCACCCTGCATGCGAATACGCCACGCGATGCATTGGCCCGGCTGGAGACGATGATCCTGATGGCCGGCATGGACCTGCCCCTGCAGGCCATCCGGGAGCACATCGCCGCCAGTATCGATCTGATCATCCAGCAGAGTCGTTTGCCGGGCGGACAGCGCTGCATTACGTCGATTGTTGAAGTCTGCGGGCTGGAGAGTGGCACCGTGCAGTTGCAGGAGCTGTTTGCCTATCGTCCTGCCGTACGGGGTGGTGTATTTCAGGGGTGCGGTCTGATGCCTGTTTTCATGGAGTCCTGGCGGCAGCGCGGCATTGAGGTACAGCCTGAATGGTTCACACAGCAGTCAGCCAGTCCGGAGGCGGGACACGCATGCTGAGCGCCATGGTGTTGACGGTCTGCGCGGTGGCGCTGATGGCCTGGTTGCTGGCGTATCTGGTCCGGCAGGCGGCCTGGCGCTATCAGGCGATGCTGGCCCGTTATAGCCAGACACGACTGACTGATTTTTTCCTTTTCCTGGAGCCTGCGCAACTATGGCATCTGACATTGGCGGTGACCGGCCTGCTTTGCGTGGCCGCATGGTTGCTGAGTGGATCTCTGTGGTTGCTGTGCCTGTCGGGCGCGGTCGGGCTGGCACTGCCGACGCTGCTGCTGCACAAAATGCGTCAGCGCCGCCTGCTGCGGTTCGATGCGCAGTGGCCCGATGCGCTGCTGTCATTGGCGGGTGCCTTGCGTGCCGGGGCCAGTGTGCCGCTGGCACTGCGTCATATTGCCATGCAGGCACCTGTACCTTTGGCTCAGGAACTGGGCTTGCTGCTGCGTCAGCAGCGTCTGGGCACAGGGTTTGACGAGGCCCTGGCGCAACTGGAACAGCGCATGCCCACCGAATCGACCGGACTGGTGGTGGCCGCCCTGCGTGTGGCGGGACAGACAGGCGGCAATCTGGCAGGCATCCTGGAGCAGATGGCGGCGACCTTGCGGGCCCGCCTGTATCTGCAAGGACGTATTCGTGCGCTGACGGCTCAGGGACGGATGCAGGCGTGGATCGTCGGTAGCCTGCCGCTCTTGCTGCTCTGGGTCCTGGACCACATGGAGCCGGATATCATGGCGGTGCTCTGGCACACCCCCATGGGGTGGCTGGTGCTGGGGGTGCTGGCCGTACTGGAGACGGTCGGGATGCTCCTGGTGCTCAGGATTGTCCGGATTGATGTCTGAGTCGTCCAGCCTCTGTACAAGCGTGCGAATGACGTGTGTGGTGAAGAAAGACGAGTTTGACATGGGAGGATGGTGATGTGGGCTGTCATTGGAACGGGGGCGGCGCTGGTCTCGGTCTGCGCCATTGTCCGCCTGTTGCTGGGGCCGGTATGGCACAGGCAGCCGGAGACGGGTGCGACAGGAAAGCGTTTTTCCCAAGGCTCGGGGGGCCACAGAAGGGGTCGCTGGTTGCTGCCCTGGATACACACCTGCAGCCGTGTCGTCTACCCGCTGCTGTCCTGGCAGACACGACGTCGCCTGGCTCGGCTGTTGCTGCGGGCCGGACTGCAGGACCGGATTGATGCCGAGTGGCTGGTGGGTGTGCAATGCATGGTCGGGGTTCTCGGGGGCGCAGGCTATGTGTGGCTGGCCTGTCTCCTGTGGCCGGGATTGGAGACGGCAATGCACGTCGTTCTGGCAGTACTGGCCATGTTGTTGGCTGCGGCCTATCCCTGGCTATGGTTGCGGGATCAGGTGGTGCGGCGGCAGCGCCTGATGGCGAGGCAGTTGCCGTTCATGCTGGATATGACGGTGCTGTGCGTCACGGCCGGATTGAATCTGGCGGGTGCGTTGCAGCAGGCGGCTCAACGTGGGCTGGCGGGACCTTTGAAGGAGGAACTCAAGCACGCCCTGGGGGACATGCGGGCCGGCATGTCACGCCAGCAGGCCTTGCAGGCCATGGCCGATCGCACGGGCACACCGGGGATACAGGCGCTGGTGGCGGCACTGTTGCAGGCAGAAACCATGGGGTCGGGACTGGGGCCCGTCCTGGAGGCGCAGGCCACCCAGCGCAGGCAGGAGCGTTTTCTGGCTGCCGAGCAGCAGGCTCTTGAAGCGCCGGTCAAGATGCTGTTGCCGCTGGTGCTGTGCATTTTTCCATGTACCTTTCTGGTACTGGGGTTTCCGGTGGCGGTGCGTTTGATGCAGGCGTATGGTTGAGCAGGCTGGGCAATTGGAGCGACCATGGCAGATACGCAAGGCATGGCGCTGGCATGAGCGGCTATGCGGCCTGTTGGGGCGCAAGCCGCTGAGGCGAGATGAAATGCTCTGGCTGCAGCCTTGTCAGGCCGTGCACACCTGGGGTATGCGTTATCGGCTTGATCTGGTTTTCCTGGACCGTGATGGTCGGATATTGCGGATCGACATCCGCGTTCTGCCTGGGCGGATACGCGGATGCCGGGGCGCATATGGCGTGCTGGAGTTACGCGGCGGCGTCCTCGCTGACGGGCCGTTCAAAGATGTCCGTATAGATCGCATAAAAACTGCAGTACAGCACAGCGCTCAGGAATACCATCAGCGGCGCCTGCAGCATGCCGAGGATCTGGACCGGAATGCCCGCTCCCAGCAGCAGCGACAGCAGCAGGTCCACGCCCAGGAACAGGGCGGCCCAGCACAGGCCATACAGGAACAGCGGCAGCTTGTTGCGCCAGCAGGCGATCCACGAAAAGAAGAGCGACTGCAGCAGGGCAACCCTGTGCCAGAGCACCAGTGCAGGGGCCTGCCAGAACAGTGCCGATAACAGCAGGTAATAGCCGGCAAACAGCAGGACGGGGGTACGCAGCGCCTGCAGCAAGGGCGTGATGTCGGAATCGGGTGCCAGCGAATCGACCACTGTCGCCAGGTTATCCATGAAAGGCAGGAAAATCAGCACACCACCCGCCAGGCCCAGTGCAATGTAGAGGATGCCCATCATCAGCAGTCGCTTGAGGACACCGGGTTCCTTGAGAGGTAGATTCCAATCGGAGAGCGCCATGCCCTCGCCCTGGGCAATGCGCCGGCAGGCACCGAGCGTGACGGCGGTGATGGCGGGAATCAGGATAATGAAGATGGCCGGCCCGAACGGTGGCGTGAGCTGGGCGAGCAGCAGCATCAGGCTGATCAGCACCGACAGACTGAGCATGGGCATGGGCTGGCGCATGACCAGTGCGTAACCGGTACGGATCCAGTGCCAGCCGTAGCGTGCGGGAAGAGAAGCAGCTTGCATATGATGGGCTAGGGTCTGTTCACACAGGTTCAGGGCAGGGCCGGGACGACTTCGCTGCGCCGCAGTTGCAGCACGCGTTCGAAGTGGCGCGGGTCGTGGGGCTTGAGCGTCTGCGCGGGACGCGGCAAGTAAAAATCGTACAGCCGCGAGATCCAGAAACGCAGGGCAGCGGCGCGCAGCATGTGCGGCCAGGCTTCGCGCTCGGCGGCCGTGAAGGGCCGTACGCTGGCATAGGCCTGCAGCCAGGCCTGGACCAGTTCGGGTTTGAGCTGGCCATTGTTGCGATGAATGCACCAGTCGTTGACGGCGACGGCGACATCAAACAGCCAGCGATCACAGCCGGCAAAATAGAAATCGATGATGCCGCCCATGTGCGGGTCTTCGTTCGTGCCGGCGAACAGTACATTGTCCCGGAACAGGTCGCAATGGGCTGGCCCCAGTGGCAGTGACTGCCATGCCGGGCTGGCATCAAGCTGTTGCTGATGGGCCAGTTCATCCTGCAGCATGGCGGACTGATCCGGTGTCAGAAAGAGCAGGACGCTGGGTACCGTGTGTGTCCACCACGCCAGACCACGCAGGTTGGGCTGGCTCAGCTCGAAATCGGCTGAGGCCATGTGTGCCCGAGCGAGCGTGGCACCGATCAGTCGGCAATGGTCGATGCCAGGCTCGGGTTCGTAGCCACCGGGCAGGCGCGAGACGATGGCGCTGGGCTTGCCGTGCAGCGTACCGATGCGGGCACCATCGAGGCGGGTCTGGGGCGAGGGCACCGGAATGCCGCGTTGTGCCAGGTGATGCATCAGTTCGATGTAGAAAGGCAACTGCTGGTGCGTCAGGACCTCGAAAATGGTCAGGACGTATTCACCGCGCGTCGTATTCAGGAAATAGTTGGTGTTTTCGATGCCGGCGGTAATGCCGCGCAGGGAGACCAGACTCCCGATGTCGTAATCGGCCAGCAACTGGCGGGCATCGTCGTCGGTAATGGTGGTGAATACGGCCATGGCTCAGGTCGTGGTGAATCGTGAGACTGTCGGAGTGGCAGCCGTGCGGACAGGCATGGCCCGTGGCTGGGAAACTTCACATTCTAGCCGGTTTGGGGGAATGGCAAGCGGGCGGATGGCAGTCAAATACGCCATAATGCGCAGTGTCGGTTTGCCGGCGACTTCTGTTTTTCGGTTCCAGCCTCGTTGGCTGAACCATTTGCACGTCATGACCATGCAAGATTCCCACCCTGAAACATCTGCCGCCAGCGTGCCGGCTTCCCTGGAAACCGTCGGCTCGCATCACGGACATTCCCCGTTGCCCGCCATGCGTCCCTGGGCGCTGTGCGTAGCACCCTTGCTGGATGTGACCGACCGGCATTGCCGCTTTTTTCATCGCCTGCTGGCTCCTGCGGCGCGGGTCTATACCGAAATGGTGACCACGGGGGCGCTGCTGTACGGCGATGCGGCCCGTCATCTCGATTTCAGCGAAGAAGAGCATCCCGTGGCCCTGCAACTGGGGGGCAGTGAGCCGGCGGACCTGGCCAAGGCAGCGAAGCTGGGCGAGCGCTGGGGGTACGATGAAATCAACCTGAACTGCGGCTGCCCATCGGAGCGTGTGCAGAAGGGGGCATTCGGGGCCTGCCTCATGGCAGAGCCGAAACTGGTGGCCGACTGTGTGCGGGCCATGCAGGACGCCGTCTCGGTGCCGGTCACGGTCAAGCACCGGATCGGCCTGGACGATGGCGTGGCGTATGGCTTTGTCCGCGACTTCGTCGGGACGCTGCATGATGTCGGCTGCCGGGTGTTCATCGTGCATGCGCGCAATGCCGTTCTGAAAGGATTGTCACCCAAGGAAAACCGCGACATCCCGCCATTGCGCTATGACGTGGCGCTGCAGCTCAAGGCCGACTTTCCCGATTGCACCATTGTGCTCAATGGCGGGATTGTGGAGGTCGACGCAGCCACGGCACACTTGGCGGCTTTCGATGGCATCATGCTGGGGCGGGCCGCCTGGCACCAGCCGCGCATCCTGTCGGCATTGCAGCAGGTATTGGATCCGTCCGTGCCGGTGCCGGATGATGAAGCCGTGATCGAGGCCATGATGGCCTATGCCGGTCGCCAGGTTGCGCGGGGCGTGCCCTTGCGCTTCGTGGCCCGGCCGATGCTGGATATGATGTCGGGCGTGCCGGGTGCACGCCGCTGGCGCCAGATGCTGTCGGATGCAGCTCTGCTGTCGCGCAATGAGCCGGAATTGCTGCGTCAGGCGTTCGGGGCGCTGTCGTTGGGCCAGGCGCGGATATAGGCCTTGAGCATCTTGTTTTCGAACTTGTCGGCCTTGGCCAGCGCCTGTGCCATGTCGTAGAACGAGATGACGCCCAGCAGCGTGGGGCCGTCGAGCACGGGAACGTAGCGGGCCCGCATTTCGAGCATGATCCGCTGTACTTCTTCTACCGAGGTATTGGGCGTGACGCTGACCGGCGCGTCGTCCATGATGCTGCGGATGGTCGTGCTGCCGATCTCGCCGCCGCTGGTATGCAGGTAGCGGATGACTTCGCGGAATGTCAGCAGACCCACCAGTTGGCCCGACTCCATGATGACCAGGGAGCCGACGTCGTTTTCGCTCATGGTGATGACGGCCTGCTGCACCGGCGCATCCGGGTGGGCGGTGAAGAGGATGTCACCCTTGACTCTGAGAATTTCGCTGACTTTCAACATGATGATGCCCTTCCGGCAAGACTGCGTACGACGAACCAGCTTACATTATGTCAGTTTTTACGTGACCGTGTGTGTGCCGGACCGCATAATCTCGTCCAGTGGCGGCTCGTGTGGCGGATCTGCAAGATAGCCGGCCAGGGCGTTTCGGAGTGCCGGGTCGCGGGCGAGCGCCGGCTGGTGACGTGCCAGCAGCAGGCGGTCGAACAGCGGTCCCAGCGTGGTCGTGCCCGGGTCGCAGACCAGCGCCCAGCGATCCTTGCCATCTTCCTGGATATGCGTCACGTAGTTCAGCGCTGCCAACTGTTCCAGCCGCTCCTGCACATCGACCGGATACAGTTGCAGGGACTGGCTCAGCGAGGCCAGGGTCAGGCCGACTTCGGGGGCCTGGCGGGCCTGCATCAGCGCCCGCAGAACGGCAACCGATTGCACCATGGCTGCGCCGATCTGGTGCTGGTGACGCCAGCGGCCGGTGCGCACGGCGGGAATGTTGGCGGTGATCAGCGCACCGAACAGGACCGTCAGCCAGGAAAGATAGATCCACAGCAGGAAGATCGGCACGATGGCGAAGGCACCGTAGATGACGGTATAGGAGGGGAAGCGCGTCAGGTAGGCGGCAAAGCCGGTTTTCATCAGTTCGAGCACGATGGCGGTGCCGAAGCCGCCCATCAGGCCGTCGCGCCAGCTGACGGTACGGTTGGGCACGACCACGAACAGCGCCGCAAAGGCAAAGCCGGCCAGCAGCAGAGGAATGGCCTTGAGGGCGATCTCGGTGCCGAACGGCAGTTCGCCGACCAGACCGAGCGATTCGCGTGCCAGTACCGCCGTGACCCACAGGCTGGCACCGAGCAGTACCGGGCCCAGCGACAGGATGGCCCAGTAGACCAGTATCCGCTGGGTCAAGGGCCGCTGCCGACGCACGTGCCAGATATCGTTGAGGACCGTATCGATGGTCATCATCAGCATCACGGACGTGACCATCAGGAAAATACCCCCGATCGCCGTCAGGCGCGAAGCCTGCTGGGCGAACTGGTTGAGGTAGGCCATGATATTGCCCGAGACGATCTCGGGCATCAGGTTGTGCGTCAGGAATTCCTCTAGCGCCACCTGGAACTGCTGGAACAGCGGAAAGGCCGTAAACAGCGACAGCACCACGGCCAGCAGCGGCACGATCGCCAGCACGGTCGTGAAGGTCAGGCTGGAGGCCACCTGGGTCAGGCGGGCTTCGTCGATGCGCGCCAGGGCGAACCGCAACCCCTGGCGCAGGTGCGCCAATCGGTGGGCCGTGCGGTGCGAAGCAGGGGCGTCTGTTTTTGTGGTCGTCATGCAGGCGATAATAGAGACTATGGATCATGAACTCAACCCTCGTCTCAATCCCCGTCTGCGCCAGGGCGCGACCTTCTGCCTGCTGGCGCTGATCGTGCTGTGCGTGCTCTGGGAAACCGTGCTGGCCCCGATTCGGCCGGGCGGCTCGTGGCTGTTCCTCAAGGCCCTGCCGCTGGCTTTCCCGCTGCGCGGCGTGGCGCGTGGCAACCTCTATACCTATCAGTGGGCGTCGATGCTGATTCTGTTGTATGTCATGGAGGCCGTGGTGCGGGTCATGAGCGATCCGCCAGGACCGTCGATTGCACTGGCCTGGATCGAACTGGCACTGTCGGTCGGATTTTTCTTCTGCGCGATTTTCTACGTCCGGCCAGCCAAGAAGGCGGCGCGGGCACGACAGCGGATGCAGAAAGAGGAGGGCGTATGAGCGCTGTTTCCCTGGCGACTTCGTTGCAGGACCTGCACATGGTCAACAGCTTTGCGGGTCTGCCGGATGCGTTCTATACACGTCTGCCGCCACAGCCGCTGACCGATCCCGTCCTGCTGCATGCCAATGCCGCTGCGGCCCGGAGCTGCCTGGGGCTGTCTCCTGCGGCATTGCAGACGCCGGCTTTCCTGGATGCCGTGTCGGGCGCAGCGCCCTGGCCGGGCGGCGATTGCCTGGCGGCAGTCTACAGCGGCCATCAGTTCGGTGTCTGGGCCGGGCAACTGGGGGATGGTCGGGCCCATCTTCTGGGTGAGGTCGATGGTCCTGACGGGGGCTGCGAATTGCAGCTCAAGGGGGCCGGGCGCACGCCGTATTCCCGCATGGGCGATGGCCGTGCCGTGTTGCGTTCGTCGGTGCGCGAGTATCTGGCGTCCGAGGCCATGCACGGGCTGGGTATTCCGACGACGCGTGCGCTGGCACTGGTGGGTGGCAGCAATACTGTGCAGCGGGAAACGCCCGAGACGGCGGCGATCGTGTTGCGGTTGGCACCCAGTTTCATCCGCTTTGGATCGTTCGAACACTGGGCTGCACAACGGCGTCCCGATCTGCTGGCGACGCTGACGGATTATGTGATCGATCGCTTCTATCCATCATGCCGCGACGAGGCGGGTCGGGCCGGGCCTGTACTGGCCCTGCTGCGACAGGTATCACGACGCACCGGTGAACTGATGGCTGCCTGGCAATCAGTCGGGTTCTGTCATGGTGTGATGAACACGGACAACATGTCCATCCTGGGCCTGACGCTGGACTATGGTCCCTATGGCTTCATGGATGGCTTCGATATCCGGCATGTCTGCAATCATTCAGATACTCAGGGACGCTATGCCTGGCATGCCCAGCCTGCAGTGGCGCAATGGAACCTGCTGCGGCTGGCCAATGCACTGTTTCCGCTGGTGGAAGACGAGGCCGCGCTGCGCGACGCGTTGGGCACATACGAAACCGCCTTCATGTCGGCATTCCAGCAGCGCATGGCAGCCAAGCTCGGCCTGCAGGACTGGGATGGCGAGGCTGGCGACGATGCGCTGCTCGATGATCTGTGGAAGCTGATGCACCGCCAGCAGGCCGACTTTACACTGACCTTCCGGCGGCTGGCCGATGTCGCGGCAGGCGAACCGGGCAACAAACCGCTTCTGACCAGTGATGCTGGGCAGCCCTGGGATGACCATTTTGCCGACCGTGAGCCCGCCCGGCACTGGCTGGCACGCTACCGCCAGCGCCTGGCCCGGGACGGCAGGCCGGATGCCGAGCGGGCTGTGGCCATGAATCGGGTCAATCCGCTCTATGTGCTGCGCAACTACATGGCAGAGCAGGCGATCCGACAGGCCCAGGCCGGAGATACGAGTGAAATCGACCGGCTGATGCGACTGCTGGCCCATCCGTTTGACGCCCTGCCTGGCCATGAACAGTATGCCGGGCCGCCACCGGACTGGGCAGGGGGACTGTCGGTCAGTTGTTCGTCATGAGTAGATATAATCTCTCCATCCTTTTTCGATTGATCTGACTCTCGGCCTCAGGCCGCTTCTTGCTGGGGTGTTCCCGTATGGCTGGCAGTACGTTCGGTACCTTGTTCCGTGTAAGCAACTTTGGCGAATCCCATGGCCCGGCCATTGGCTGCGTGGTGGACGGCTGTCCTCCGGGCATGCCGCTGACGGTCGAGGATATCCAGGCACAGCTCGACCGCCGTCGTCCGGGTACTTCCCGCCACGTTACGCAGCGCCAGGAAGCGGATCAGGTCGAAATTCTCTCCGGCGTGTTCGAAGGCGTGACCACGGGTACGCCGATTGGCCTGCTGATCCGCAATACCGATGCGCGCAGCAAGGACTATGCCTCGATTGCCGATAGTTTTCGCCCCGGGCACGCCGACTACACCTACTGGCACAAGTTCGGTGTGCGCGATCCGCGCGGTGGTGGCCGTTCTTCGGCACGCCTGACGGCACCGACGGTCGCCGCTGGCGCGATTGCCCGCAAGTGGCTGGCCCTGCGGTACGGCACGGTGATCCGTGCCTACATGAGCCAGCTCGGACCGATCCGCATTCCTTTCCAGTCGTGGGATTTTGTCGAGCAGAATCCGTTCTATGCGCCCAATGCCGATGTGATCCCCGAACTGGAAGACTACATGGATGCCTTGCGCAGGGATGGTGATTCCATCGGGGCGCGCATCGAGGTCGTGGCCGAGCAGATCCCGGTAGGACTGGGCGAGCCCATCTATGATCGCCTGGATGCCGATATCGCCTATGCCATGATGGGCCTGAATGCGGTCAAGGGCGTGTCGATCGGGGCCGGCTTCGAGAGCATTGCCCAGCGCGGCAGCGAGCATGGCGACGAGATCACGCCGGAAGGCTTCCTGAGCAATCATGCAGGCGGCATCCTGGGCGGCATTTCGAGTGGGCAGCCGATCACCGTGTCGCTGGCCATCAAGCCGACGTCCAGCATCCGGGTCGAGCGACGTTCGGTCAATCGGGCCGGCGAACCTGCCGTGGTGCAGACGCTGGGGCGCCATGATCCCTGCGTGGGCATCCGTGCGGCACCCATTGCAGAATCCCTGCTGGCGCTGGTGCTGGCCGACCATGCCCTGCTGCATCGCGGGCAGTGCGGGGAGCGCGAAGATGCGTAGCCGGCTTGCCATGCTGTTGCGCGGGGCCGGGGTTGTAGGCGTGCTGGCCCTGACGGCGTGCGCGGGTGTGCAGACGACCCAATCGGGTGCCATCGGCATCAATCGCACGCAATACATGTCGAGCATGGTGCCCGAGTCACAGTTGCGGCAGGAGGCGGAGACGCAATACGAGCAGGTGATCGCTCAGGCCCGTACGCAGGGCAAGCTTGATCGCAATGCCAGCCAGCTAAAGCGGGTCCAGGCCATCACCAACAAGCTGGTGGCGCAGGCCGGTGTTTTCCGTCCGGAGTCTGTCAACTGGCCCTGGGAGGTGCATGTCATTTCCTCGGACGAAATCAATGCCTGGTGCATGCCGGGCGGCAAGATTGCCGTCTATACAGGGTTGCTGGACAAGATCAAGCCGACCGATGCCGAATTGGCGGCCGTGCTGGGTCATGAGATTGCCCATGCGCTGCGCGAGCATGCGCGCGAGCGGGTCTCGCAGCAGATGGTCACCAACGTCGGCCTGACCATCCTGGCGGCCGTGACGGGCTCAAAGGCGACGGCCGATCTCGGCAGTTCGCTGACCAACGTGATGTTTGCCCTGCCCAACAGCCGGGAGCATGAGACCGAGGCCGATCGCATGGGGGTGGAGTTGGCTGCACGTGCCGGCTATGATCCGCGTGCGGCCGTCACGCTGTGGCAGAAAATGGCCCAGGCCGGGGGCGGTGGGCAGCCCGAGTTCCTCTCCACCCATCCGTCGCCGGCCAGCCGTTCGGCAGACCTGCAGCAGGCTGCCGCCCAGGTGATGCCGCTGTACGACGCGGCCAGGCGTTGATTCTCAGGGAGCCAGGCATTGCCTGGCTCTGCGGCTCGTTCACTGAAAAATGAGGGTCGGTGCGCCCTGAGGATCAGTCAGTCAGGCTGTCTGCAGCCCGGACTGCCTGGCAGAATGCCTGAATACTGGCTGCTGATTTCTCGCCCGGTGCGGATTCCACACCACTGCTGACATCCACGGCCCAGGGCCGCGTGCGTGCGATGGCCTGGCTGACGTTGCCCGGGTTCAGGCCACCCGCCAGAATGATGGGGCGTGCAGCAGGCAGGGTGATGACAGTATCCAGCAGACTGTGATCAAAGCCATGGCCGCTGCCACCGTACCCCCTGCTGTCGCTGTCGAACAGCCAGGCGCTGGCTGCTTCCCAATGCTGGCAGGTGGCTACTACGGCAGCCGCATCCGGCAGGGCCGGCCCGCCAATGCGAAAGGCTCGCAGGAAACGCTGGTTATGGCGCTGGCATGCCTCGGGCGTTTCGTCGCCATGAAATTGCAGCAGTTCGGGCGCTACCTTGTCCTGCACTTCGCGTACCAGTGCCGTGTCGGCGTTGACGAACAGGGCCACGACATCCACGAAGGCCGGTATCCGGCGTCGCAATTGTGCGGCCCGATCCGGCGAAACGTAGCGCTGGCTGGCTGCGAAGAAGACGAAGCCGAGGGCATCGGCACCCGCCTGTACTGCGGTGTCGATATCCGCTTCGCGTGTCAGCCCGCATATTTTGATGCGGGTGCGTTGCCCTCCTGCGGTCGCAGAGAGGGCGGGTTGCGTGGCGGACGGCGAGCCTGGTGACATTACTGGAAACCTGCGCCGGGATCGGCATTGTCATCGCTGCCGTAGCCGTAGATGTCGTCGTCGCCATAGGCCGTGCCTACATCGATCTGCACCGTCGAGGGATCTACGTCCGTCAGTTCGGCCTTGTAGTGCATGACCATGCCGGGGAAGACCATGACGGCGATGACCATCAGCAACTGGATGCCGATGAAAGGTACGGAGCCCCAGTAGATCTGGCCTGTGGTGACCTTGGGAATCATCTGTCCCGTGACCCTGTCCCGATAGTCGTCACGTGGTGCCACCGAGCGCAGGTAGAACAGTGCGAATCCGAATGGCGGATGCATGAACGAAGTCTGCATGTTGACCGCGATCAGTACGCCAAACCAGATCAGGTCGATCCCCATCTTGTCGGCCACCGGGCCCAGCAGGGGGACGATGATGAAGGCCAGTTCGAAGAAGTCCAGGAAGAAGGCCAGCAGGAACACCATGATGCTGACCACGATCAGGAAGCCCCATTCGCCGCCCGGCAGATCGATCAGCAGATGTTCGACCCACAGGTCGCCATCCACGGCGCGGAAGGTCAGGCCGAAAATTGTGGAACCGATCAGGATGAAGAGCACGAAGCACGACAGCTTGGTCGTGGTGTCCATGGCCTGCTTGAGCAGCGACAGACTCATGCGTCGACGCAGCAGTGCCATGATCAGCGCACCGACCGCGCCCATGGCTCCACCTTCGGTGGGGGTCGCCACGCCGATGAAGATGGTGCCCAGCACGAGGAAGATCAGCGCCAGGGGCGGGATCATCACGAAAGTGACCCGTTCGGCGATTTTGGAGAGCATGCCCAGGCGCAGGATCTTGTTGAGTACTGCGACGATGAGTGCCGTGACGCCCCAGATCAGGATGCCGATCACGATTTTTTCGTCGATGGGCGAGGTTTCGTCGTTGAGATGACCGCTGATGAACCAGGAGACGGCGACCGAAAACAGCATCAGCACGACCAGTGAACGGATGCCGCTGTGACCGTTGGGTTCGTGGAAATCTCGTGCTTCAGGTGGCATGGCCGGTGCGTTCTGTGGACGCAGCCAGGCGACGATGAGGACGTAGACGATGTAGCTGCCTGCCAGCAGGAAGCCCGGAATGATCGCGCCTCGGTACATGTCGCCCACCGAGCGGCCGAGCTGGTCAGCCAGGATGATCAGGACCAGCGACGGCGGGATGATCTGCGACAGCGTGCCGGATGCGGCAATGACACCGGTTGCCAGCTTGCGGTCATAGCCGTATCGCAACATGATGGGCAGCGAGATCAGACCCATCGAAATCACCGAGGCCGATACCACGCCCGTGGTGGCGGCCAGCATGGTGCCGACCACGACCACGGCCACGGCCAGGCCGCCCCGGATCGAGCCGAACAGTTGGCCGATGGTTTCGAGCAGGTCTTCGGCCATGCCCGAGCGTTCGAGGATCAGGCCCATCAGTGTAAAGAAGGGCACGGCCAGCAGGGTGTCGTTGGCAACGATGCCGAAAATGCGTTGTGGCAAGGCCTGGAACAGGGCCGGGGTCAGCAGGCCCAGTTCGATGCCGACCAGGCCGTAGAGGATACCGTTGGCCGCCAGCGCAAAAGCGACTGGAAAGCCGAGCAGCAGGAAAAACACCAGCGTCAGGAACATGACGGGTGCGAGATTGGCGATCAGGAATTCCATGATGGTCGTTGTCCCGTGATGTTACTGCTGGGGGCGGCCCGACTGGGCTTCGACTGCCGAAGAGGCCGGGGTGCCGTCGCGCTCGAGCGCCTCGCGGGCGATTTCATCGGCCAGCGCTTCTTCTGCCGTTTTGGCCTGTTCGCGCGCCAACGGATCAGCGCACAGGCCTTGCAGGTAGCCTATGCACTTGATCAGGTGTGAGATGCCTGCCAGGACCAGCAGCAGGAAACCGACCGGGATCAGCAGTTTGACTGGCCAGCGGATCAGGCCTCCCGTGTTGGATGACTGCTCGTGTTTGATTAAGGATTCGATGAACATGGGCCACGACAGCCACAGTACCAGCAGGCAGGCTGGCAGCAGGAAGAACAGGACGCCGAAGATCTCGATCTTGATCTGGGTGCGGCGGCTCAGCCGCTGGGCCAGGACATCCACGCGCACGTGTTCATTCTTGAGCAGGGTGTAGCCGGCTGCCAGCAGGAAGATGGCACCGAACATATACCATTGCAGCTCCAGCCAGGCGTTGGAGCTGATGTGCAGTGTCTTGCGCACGACGGCATTGGATGCGCTGACGATGGCCATGAGCAGGGTCAGCCAGATGACGGCACGGCCGACACGCAGGTTGATTCCGTCGATCAGCCGGGAAAGGGCAAGTAAGGCTTGCATGGCGAGGGTCCGTTCGGATGGAAGGATGGCGGGGCGGCCACAGCTTCAGGCGCCCAGGCCTGCCGCAGTGCGGCCAGCAGGCAGGGGCGTTATTTTAGCTGATGTGCTCAACGCCGTGTGACGGCGGCCATGAACTGGTCGAAGCTGCCTTCCGATACGCGGAACCAGGGCACCAGTTCGTCGCGGAAGGTGGTGTAGTTATCGAGGATTTCCTTGAAGGCGGGGTCCTTGGCCGCCAGTTCCGCATAGAGTGCATTCGCTTCGCGATAGCAGGCGTCCATCACGTCGCGCGGGAATGACTTGAGCTTGGCACCCTGGGCAATCAGGCGGCGCAGGGCGGCCGGGTTCTCGGCGTCGTAGGTGGCCAGCATGTCGAGCGTGGCCGTGGCCGTGGCCTGGTTGATGATGTCCTGGTAGCGCTTGGGCAGCGTGGCGTAGGCATCCTTGTTGACGTACAGCGAGACTTGCAGCGTGCCTTCCCACCAGCCCGGAAAGTAGTAGTAGGGGGCCACCCGGTTGAAGCCGAGTTTTTCATCGTCGTAGGGACCGATCCATTCGGCCGCATCGATGGTGCCTTTTTCCAGCGCGGGGTAGATATCGCCGCCGGCGATCTGCTGCGGGACGACGCCGAGCCGTGAGAGCACCGCGCCGGCGAATGCGCTGGAGCGGAACTTGAGCCCCTGCAGGTCAGCGACGGAATTGATTTCCTTGCGAAACCAGCCGCCCATCTGCGCACCCGTGGCACCGCAGGGGAAGTTGACGATGTTGTACTTGTCGAAGACGGCGCGCAGCAGTTTCAGGCCATCGCCGTGGCGCATCCAGGCATTCATCTGGCGGGTGTTCAGCCCGAATGGCACGGCACCGTCGAAGCACAGAATGGGATCCTTGCCGTAGTAATAATAGGAGGCGGTATGGCCGCACTCGATGGTGCCATTCTGGACGCCGTCCAGGACCTGCAGGGCCGGCAGGATCTCGCCGGCAGGGAAGACGCGGATATTGAATTTGCCATCGGTGGCTTCGGCCACGTATTTGGCGAAGTTGACGCTGCCGTTGTAGATGGCATCGGCACTGCGGGGAAAGCTGGAGGCCAGGCGCCAGTTGAGGGCCGGACTGTCCTGTGCAAATACGGGAGCTGCGAGTGTGGCGCTGCCGGCGGCGGCCCCACCGATGACCGCCTGCTTGAGGAACGAGCGTCGTTGCATGGAATATCTCCGCGAATAGTAAGTATTGTTATCGAGGTGTTTGCAAGCCTCGTACGTAATTCTACGGAGAAAATGAGAAAATTCAGCGCTATCGTTTTCCCTAGAAAACGCCAGTCAGATACGCTCTGCAGTATTTTTCAGCAGCCAATCAGGGGCAGCAGCGAGGCATCTGCGTCTTGTTCGGGCAGGCCGAATTCACGGGGGTATTCTGCGGCAGCCAGGTACAGTCCGTCGGCTGCGAAGGTGGGGGCGGCGCGGGTCCGGTCGCGGGCGGCCAGTAATTCAGCCATGTCCATCTGCTGGCGTCCCTGGCCGATCAGGACCAGGGCACCGACGATATTGCGCACCATGTGATGCAGGAAGGCATTGGCCCGGAACGTCAGCACGACCCACTGGTCGCGCTCGCCGCGCGACTCGATGTCGAGCTGATGCATGGTGCGCACCGGGTGTGCCGCCTGGCATTGGGATGAGCGAAAGCTGCTGAAGTCGTGTGTGCCCAGCAGCACCTGGGCCGCTGTGCGCATGGCCTCGATATCGAGCGGGCGGAAGGCCCAGCCGGCCCGGCCGGCCCAGAGCGGCGAACGCACCCGGGACTGGTGCAGTACATAATGATAGGTACGCGACTGGGCCGAGAAGCGGGCATGGAAATCGGGCGCAACAACCTGTGCCCATAGCACGGCCACACTGTCGGGCAGATGGGCATTGAGGCCGCGTACCCAGGATTCCATGCGCCTGTCGAGTGGTGTATCCAGGTGCACGACCTGACCGACGGCATGTACGCCGGTATCGGTCCGGCCGGCGCAGATCAGTTCGACAGGATGGTGCGCGAAAGCCTGCAGTGCGCTCAGCAGGGTATCCTGGACTGTGCGGCCGTGAGGCTGTGTCTGCCAGCCTTGCCACGGCCTGCCGTCATAGGCGATACCCAATGCGATGCGCATGCTGTGTGCAGACCTTAGCGCGCCGATGGATCGTGACGGTTCTGGCCGGGTACGGGATCGAGATCCAGATTGATGTCGTTGAGCTGGCTCTGAACCTGCTCGGACGCATACGGCGATGCCGGCGTGCGGCTACGGCTGTCGAGACGGATCAGCCACAGGACCACGGCAGCGATCAGCGCCAGCAGGATGCCGATGGCCAGCCAGACATTGTCCAGCAGCCAGCCGAGCATACCTGGAGTAGCAGGCGTGGGGGCCACCGTGCCGGTCAGCGCCTGCGAGGTGCTGGCGGCTGTCGAGCCTATGGCGCTGGATGCGCTGCTGGTTGTGTCGGCAGTCTGGTTGTTGGCTGCAGCCGTATCCTGTGCCGATTCTGTCTGGCTGTTGCCAGACTGGCCGGATGCATTGGCGTTGCCATCGGCAGTGCCACGACTGGCCAGCAGGGACTGCATTTCGAGAATGTTGCGCTCCAGTTCCGCAACCTTGTCCTGCGCCTGACGGGTGGCTTCGCCGGTGGCAGAGCGGGCGTCGGCACGGGCATCCTCAAGTGCCTGTCGTGCGGCGGCCAGCGATTGCGGCGTGACCGTGTCGGCCGAGAGTTGCAGGCGGTCCTGGTCGACGGGCGCGGATTGTGCACCGCGCACCGAGGCACCCGACAGTGCGCCCTGGCCCGCCTGACCACCAAGTGCGGCCTGTCCGCCGCGTACGCCCCGGGCGACGTCGCCGCGATATTGCGCAAAGGCCTGGGCCTGCTCGCGGTAGAGACGGGTGGCTTCGGCAGCCGAAATGGCCTGTGCCTCGGCCGCATCGGGAATGCGGAGCGTGGAACCTGCGCGCAGCAGGTTCATGTTGTTCTGGATGAAGGCATCCGGGTTGGCCCGCCAGAAGGCGGCCAGCATCTGCAGTTCACTGGCACCTGGCTGGCCGTAGCGGCGAGCCATGGCGAACAGCGTATCACCCTGCCTGACCTGCACGCTGCCTGCCGTGCCCTGGCCATTCTGGCTGGCCGGTGTGGTGGCCGGTGCGGGTGTCGCGAGACGGGGTGCCACGGGGGCACCATCGGGTACCAGGACACTGACCTGCACATACTGGCGGTTGTTCTCGGCGTCGAGTTCCAGCAGCAGATCCAGCGCCTGCGTGGTGGGTGCCTGGGTCGAGCGGATATGGACAGTGCGGCTTTCGGCATTGCGTCCCGGCTCTGCCGCAAGGGTCAGGCTGTCGAGCGCCACCGGCGGCGTCAGTCCAGCCTGGTGCCAGGCACTTTCGGGCGCGATGCCGATGCGCAGGCCTGCCGCTTCGCCGGGCAGGATATCGTTGACGGACACATCGACCTGCAGTGGCGCGCCCTGCGGCGATACCACCCGCGAGTGGCCGATGCGCGCCGCCTCGGCAGTCGTGGCCTGGACCAGCGCGGCGGAGGCCAGCGCCAGGGCCAGCAGGGTGGGAACGAAACGGCGGGTGCTGCGGGTCGATGATGTCGTCACGATAGTCTCCGGGTCAGGCCTGGCCGAGGGCGATGCGCAGCATGCGGCGCAGCGGCTCGGCTGCACCCCACAGCAGTTGGTCGCCGACGGTGAAGGCGGACAGGTATTGCGGGCCCATGGCCAGCTTGCGCAGGCGACCGACCGGAATGGTCAGCGTACCGGTTACGGCAACAGGTGTGAGGTCCTGCATGGTGGCCTCGCGCGTATTGGGAACGACCTTGGCCCAGGGGTTGTCGTTGCGCAGCAGGTCTTCGATCTCGTCGAGCGGAATGTCGCGGGTCAGCTTCAGCGTGAGTGCCTGGCTGTGGCAGCGCATCGCACCGATACGCACGCACAGGCCATCGAACGGAATGGCCGGGGCGTCAAAGCCCGGACCACGCCCGAGGATCTTGTTGGTTTCGGCTCCGCCCTTCCATTCTTCGCGGGACATGCCGTTGTCAAGATCCTTGTCGATCCAGGGGATCAGGCTGCCGGCCAGCGGTACGCCAAAATGCTCGTGGGGCAGGGCGGCATCCTTCTGCCTGGCCAGGACCTTGCGATCAATGTCGAGGATGGCAGCAGCGGGATCGGCCAGTTCACCGGCCACTTCGCCCGACAGCAGGCCGAACTGGGTGAGCAGTTCGCGCATGTGTTGCGCACCGCCGCCCGATGCGGCCTGGTAGGTCATGCTGGTGCCCCATTCGACCAGACCGTTGCGGAACAGGCCGCCCAGGCCCATCAGCATGCAGCTGACCGTGCAGTTGCCGCCGACAAAATCGCGCACGCCACGCGCGAGCGCAGCGTCGATCACGGGACGGTTGACAGGGTCGAGCACGATGATGGCATCGTCTTTCATGCGCAGTGTGCTGGCCGCATCGATCCAGATACCGGTCCAGCCTGCTGCGCGCAGCTTGCCATATACGGCAGTGGTGTAGTCGCCACCCTGGGCCGTCACGATGATGGGCAGCTTCTTGAGTGCCTCGATATCGTAGGCATCCTGCAGGGCAGGAGCGCCATCGGCCCAGGAGGGGGCAGCACCGCCCACATTGCTGGTGGAGAAAAAGACCGGTTCGATCAGGGAGAAATCATTTTCGTCGCGCATGCGCTGCATGAGGACAGAACCCACCATGCCACGCCAGCCGACCAGACCCACTGCTTGCGTCATAATCAATATCGCTTGTCGAAGTTGAGAAACCTGTGTGTCGCTGCGCCTAGCGGCGCAGGCAACGGCACCCTGGGCAGCCGTTGCCTTCGTCGTTGCCGGATCTGCCTATTTTAGGGCCTGAATCACTGCATCGCCTATGGCGCGGGTACCGACCAGGGTGTCACCGGGTTGATAAATATCAGCGGTTCGCAATCCCTGAGCCAGTACGGTGCGCACGGCCTGCTCGATCCGGTCGGCCTGGGCCGGCAGGTTCAGCGAATAGCGCAGCAGCATGGCGGCCGACAGGATGGTAGCCAGCGGGTTGGCCTTGTCCTGGTTGGCGATATCGGGTGCCGAGCCGTGGCTGGGTTCGTACAGGCCCTGGCCTTGCTCGTTGAGCGAGGCCGAGGGCAGCATGCCGATCGAGCCGGTGAGCATCGCGGCCTCATCCGACAGGATGTCGCCGAACAGGTTGCCGGTGACAATCACGTCGAATTCACGCGGTGCCCGCACCAGTTGCATGGCGGCATTGTCGACGTACATGTGCGACAACTCGACATCGGGGTATTCGCGTGCCACGTCGATGACGATATCGCGCCACAGTTGCGAGGTCTCGAGCACATTGGCCTTGTCCACGCTGCACAGGCGCTTGTTGCGCTTGCGGGCGGACTGAAAGCCGATGTGGGCGATGCGGCGGATCTCGGGCTCTGCGTAGCGCATGGTGTCGAAGCCTTCGCGCTGGCCGGCGAATGCGCCATCGGGAGCCTCGCGCACACCGCGGGGTGTGCCGAAGTAGATGTCGCCGGTCAGTTCGCGCAGGATCAGGATGTCCAGGCCCGAGACCACTTCGGGCTTGAGCGTGGAGGCATGTGCCAGTTCGGGATAGAGCACGGCCGGTCGCAGGTTGGCAAACAGGCCCAGCGACTTGCGCAGGCCAAGAATGGCCTGCTCAGGACGCAGTTCGCGGGGCAGGGAGTCGTATTTCCAGTCGCCGACGGCACCGAACAGCACGGCATCGGCCCCTTTGGCCAGCGCCAGCGTGGCGGGGGGCAACGGATGGCCGGCCGCCTCGTAGGCGGCACCGCCCACGGGGGCTTCTTCCAGTTGCAGTGGCAGGTCCAGTGCCTGCAGCACGCGCACGGCCTGGGCGACGATTTCGGGGCCGATACCGTCACCAGGCAGGACTGCGATTCTATGACTCATGGTGTTTCCTGGGTATGAAAAAGAAATCCTTGCGCAGGCGGCGATCGGGTCGGGGTCAGCCGCGCTGTGGCGCGATGTTGATGGGCTGGGCGTCGAGCCAGGGCTGGCGGGCCAGGCGCTCGGCTTCGTAGGCGCGGATCTTGTCGGACTGGCGCAGGGTCAGGCCGATGTCGTCGAAGCCGTTGAGCAGGCAGTATTTCCGGAACTCATCCACGTCGAAGCCGATGGCGCGGCCCTCGGGGGTGATGATGCGTTGCTCGCCCAGGTCGATGCGCAGCTTGTAGCCGTTGAACGCCCGGACCTCATCGAACAGCCGGGCCACCTCCAGCTCGGACAGGATGATGGGCAGCAGACCGTTCTTGAAGCTGTTGTTGAAGAAAATGTCTGCGAAGGACGGCGCGATGATGGCCCGGAAACCGTATTGCGTCAGCGCCCAGGGCGCGTGTTCGCGGCTGGAGCCGCAGCCGAAGTTCTGGCGTGCCAGGAGAACGGTTGCACCCTGGTAGCGCGGCTGGTTGAGGACGAACTCGGGGTTGAGCGGACGCTTGCTGTTGTCCATGCCCGGTTCGCCATGATCCAGGTAGCGCAGTTCGTCGAACAGGTTGGGGCCGAAGCCGGTGCGCTGGATCGACTTGAGGAACTGCTTGGGAATGATCAGATCGGTATCGACGTTCTCGCGATCCAGCGGGGCGACCAGTCCTTCGTGCGTGGTGAATGCTTCCATGTTGAACCTCAGCGCAGGGTGCGGATATCGACGAAATGACCGGCAATGGCAGCGGCTGCCGCCATGGCGGGGCTGACCAGGTGGGTGCGGCCACCCTGGCCCTGGCGGCCTTCGAAATTGCGGTTCGAGGTGGAGGCACAGCGCTCGCCCGGCTCCAGCCGGTCGGCATTCATGGCCAGGCACATCGAACAGCCCGGTTCGCGCCACTCGAAGCCGGCTGCCAGGAAAATCTTGTCCAGTCCTTCACGCTCTGCCTGCAGTTTGACCAGACCGGAGCCCGGCACCACCATGGCCTGGCGGACATTGGCCGCGACCTTGCGGCCGCGTGCCACGGCTGCGGCGGCCCGCAGATCCTCGATGCGCGAGTTGGTGCAGGAGCCGATGAATACCTTGTCGATGCGGATGTCGGTCAGTGGCGTGTTGGGCGTGAGGCCCATGTATTCGAGGGCACGTTCGATGCCGCTGCGCTTGACGTCGTCTTTTTCCTGCTCGGGATCGGGTACGCGCGCATCGACCGGCAGGACCATTTCGGGTGAGGTGCCCCAGCTGACCTGCGGTTTGATGTCGCGGGCGTTGACTTCCACCACCCGGTCGAAATGCGCGCCGGGATCGCTGTGCAGGGTACGCCACTCGACGGCGGCAGCATCCCACATGGCACCGCTGGGTGCAAAGGGACGGCCGCGGAAGTAGTCGATGGTCGTGTCGTCGACGGCCACCATGCCGGAGCGTGCGCCGGCTTCGATGGCCATGTTACAGACGGTCATGCGACCTTCCACCGACAGGGCGCGGATGGTGCTGCCGGCAAACTCGATGGCATGGCCGGTACCACCGGCTGTGCCGATGATGCCGATGACATGCAGGATCAGGTCCTTGGCCGAGCAGCCGAAGGGCAGTTCGCCCTCGACCTTGACCAGCATGTTGCGGGCCTTTTTCATGAGCAGCGTCTGGGTGGCCAGCACGTGCTCCACCTCGGAAGTACCGATGCCAAAGGCCAGTGCGCCGACGGCACCGTGGGTGCTGGTGTGCGAGTCGCCGCAGACCACGGTCATGCCAGGCAGGGTCGCACCCTGTTCGGGGCCGATCACGTGGACGATACCCTGGCGCAGGTCGCTCATGTCGAATTCGGTGATGCCGAACTTGCGGCAGTTGGCATCGAGCGTATCGACCTGCAGGCGCGAAACCGGATCACTGATGCCTTCGGCACGGCCCTGGGTGGGTACATTGTGATCGGCCACCGCCAGGTTGGCGCTCAGTCGCCACGGCTTGCGGCCGGCGATGGATAGCCCCTCGAACGCCTGCGGGCTGGTCACTTCATGCAGCAGCTGGCGGTCGATATAAAGGAGACAGGTACCATCGGGTTCCTGGTGGACGACGTGGGCGTCCCAGAGCTTGTCGTACAGGGTTCTTGCCATGGCGGTATCACTCGCGGCACAAATGCCGGAAACTACAGGGTAGGGTGAACCTTTGATTATGCCATAGCAGGGACCGCTCAGCCCACGAAGCGGCTCCAGGCAATCAGCCCCCAGGTCAGCAATGCCAGGCCGAGCATGACGAATACCGCTGCCGAGCCCAGATCCTTGGCACGTCCGGAGAGTTCGTGGCGTTCCAGCCCGATGCGATCGATGGCGGCTTCCACGGCCGAGTTCATCAGTTCGGTGGCGAGCACCAGCAGACAGGAGCCGACGAGCAGGATGATCTCGACCACGTTGCGCCCCAGCCAGCAGGCCACGGGGATCAGGACCAGGCACAGGGCGGCTTCCTGCCGGAATGCGGACTCGTACCGTATGGCCGCACGCATGCCCTTGAGGGAGTTGCCGCAGGCGCGCCAGATGCGAATCAGGCCGGTGTTGGTGGGGTCTTTCATGGGCAGGAGGGAGTGAATAGGGAAACGCCGCGATTATACGGGTGTGTTGGCTTTGGGCGGGTTGCCCCGGCATGGGAAGGGGTAGAATCACGCGCTGTTGACTGGATATTGATGACCGAGCGATGACACGAAATAACATGCCCTTGCGCGATGCCGTGACAGGTTGGGCTGCCTGGTTGCGGGACAATCGGCAATACTGGATGCTGATGGTGCTTGGTGCGCTGGTGCTGACCTTGGGGCGGGCCTGCCTGATGTGGTGGCAGGCACCGACGGATTGGCAGGCCGATGCTGCAGAATTGAGACAGGCATTCTGGATAGGGGCGCGTTTCGACCTGAAGAATCTAGCCATACTCCTGGGGATACCCGTGCTGCTGGGGATGGTGGCGTGCGTGTTGCCGACACGTATCCAGCGCACCTGGCATGGTGTGTTGCAAGGCTGGCTGTGGCTGAGCATGCTGTTGGTCAATCTGCTGATGGTCGTCAATTATTACTATTTCCAGTTCTATCAGGGACCGATCAACAGCCTGGTGTTCGGTTTTGCTGAGGATGATACCGGCGCAGTGCTGAAGACGCTGTGGAGCGATTTTCCGGTTGTACGGGTGCTACTGGGGGTGATCCTGCTGACGGTTGCTCAGTTGAAGGTTTCGTACTGGTGGGCGCGCAGGAGGTCTGCCTCTCCGGTGGCTGGCTGGAAGATTACAGTGATCGTACTGGGCAGTCTGATACTGACAGTTGGTCTGGCCCGGGGCAGCCTGGGCAAGTTTCCGTTGCGGACCATGCATATGGCAGTGTCCAGCGATACGTTTACCAACAATCTGGTACCCAGTGGTGTATTGGCTTTGCAGCAAGCCTGGAAAGAGCGACAGATCTCCGACCTGGGTGATGACCCTGCCGCAGGACTCAGGCAATACGGTTTCGGCAGCATTGATGAGGTGTTCCAGGTGCTGGCCAGCCAGCCAGGCCTGGCTGCTGGGCAGAATGAGGATGTTGCTGGTGGGGGTGCAGCAGCCGTGAGGGGGATCTCGCCGGACTCTTTGCTGTGGCGTAATCTGCCACAGCAAGCTGCCTTGCAGCAGGCACGCAAACCGCATGTTGTGGTGGCCGTGATGGAAAGCTGGGGCCGGCATATGCAGACCTTTGACGATCCTGAAAGCAATGATGTTCTGGGGCATTTGCGTCCCTGGATCAACAGTGGTCGGCTTGATTATTTCGGCAAGGCGCTGTCGTATCAGCATGGCACCCATCCGAGTCTTGAAGGGCTGTTGCTGGATACGCCGATTACCCCGCTGACACAGAGCCGTTATGGCTACCATGCCTATTCCACTGCAGTGGCGTTGCCATACCGTCAGGCGGGCTACCGTACGGTTTTCTTGACTGCGGGTTCGGCAAGCTGGCGTCGGCTGGATGTGGCGCTGCGTCAGCAGGGCTTTGACGAGGTGCTGGGCGAGAGCGCAATCCGCGAGCGCTTTCCCGAGGCGACGGCCAATACCTGGGGACTGGATGATGAGTGGATGTTCCGCTACGGTCGCGAACTGCTGGCGCAGGCCGATGCACAGGGGCAGCCTGTCATGCTGGTGATGCTGTCGGTGACCAATCATCCACCCTACCGGATTCCGGAACACTACAAGGCGGGCCGGCTCGATACCGGGCGTCTCGGTGCAGCCCTGGCAACCGATGCGGATACCGGACGTTCGATTCTCGAAACCTACCAGTACAGCAGCGATGCGCTGGGTGAATTCCTGGATGGCCTGGAAGGCGATGGTCTGCTGGAGCACACGCTGTTTGCCGCGACAGGGGATCACAATACGCGCACGATCTTTGCCTATCCGGACAGCCGCCAACTGTTCTACAAATATGGCGTTCCCATCGTGATGCGGATCCCCGAAGCCTATCGGCTGGGCGGGACTGCGCATACCGGCGAATGGGTCAGCCACCAGGATATCTTTCCCACGCTGTGGGCGCATTCCCTGTCCGGCGTGCGGGTGCCGCGCATCGGTCGCGATATCTATGCAGACAGTACCGATCCCGCCGCTGTGTCTTTTATCAGCGAGGACGGGCAGGGCGGCATGGGTATCCTGATCAGCGCTCAAGGGGCCGTGACCGGTTTCGTGCGGCCGACTTATTACGAATGGGATGCGACTGGGCAACTGAAACCCACCATACAGCCTTCGCCTGAACTGGTGCTGCTCTGGCAGCGCGAGCGTGCCGGGCTGGCATTGCGGGACTGGCGCATCCGCAGCGAGGCACTACAGTAAACTGGCAGTCTTTATAAACGGGTGTGGAGAACCTAATGTCCGTCATCATCAAAGAAGAGGATTTCATCCAGTCAATCGCGGATGGCATCCAGTTCATGAGCTACTACCATCCGGTAGACTACATTCGCCACCTGGCGCGTGCCTACGAGCGCGAGCAGAGCCCGGCGGCGCGCGACGCCATGGCCCAGATCCTGACCAATTCGCGTATGTGTGCCGAAGGTCGCCGTCCGCTGTGCCAGGATACGGGTATCGTCAATGTCTTCCTGAAGGTCGGCATGGACGTGCGCTTCGAATCCTGTCGGAGCTTGCAGGAACTGTGCGACGAAGGCGTGCGGCGTGGCTATACGCATCCGGACAACCCCTTGCGCGCCTCGGTGCTGGACGATCCGCTGTTTGCGCGTCGCAATACCCGCGACAATACGCCCTGTATCCTGCACGTCGAGCTGGTGCCTGGTAACACCGTCGACGTGCAACTGGCTGCCAAGGGCGGCGGCTCCGAAAACAAGTCCAAGTTCGTGATGCTCAATCCCAGTGACTCAGTGGTCGATTGGGTGCTCAAGACCGTACCGACCATGGGGGCCGGCTGGTGCCCACCAGGCATTCTCGGCATTGGCGTGGGCGGTACGGCCGAGCGTGCCATGCTCATGGCCAAGCAGTCGCTGATGGACGATATCGACATGTTCGAACTGCTGGAGCGCGGACCGCAGAACAAGCTGGAAGAACTGCGCATCGAACTGTACGAAAAGGTCAATGCTCTGGGGATCGGTGCACAGGGCCTGGGTGGCCTGACCACAGTGCTCGACGTCAAGATCCATACCTTCCCGACGCATGCGGCTTCCAAGCCGGTCGCCATGATTCCGAACTGTGCTGCGACCCGCCACGCCCATTTCGTGCTCGATGGTTCCGGCCCGGCAGCACTGACGCCGCCCTCGCTCTCGGAGTGGCCCGATGTGCACTGGGCACCCGACTACAACAAGTCGCGCCAGGTCAACCTCGACACGCTGACCCGCGAAGAGGTCGCAAGCTGGCAGCCGGGCGAGACCCTGTTGCTGTCAGGCAAGATGCTGACGGGGCGCGACGCTGCCCACAAACGCATCCAGGACATGCTGGCCAAGGGCGAGAAACTGCCGGTGGACTTCACCAACCGTGTGATCTATTACGTCGGTCCGGTTGATCCGGTGCGTGACGAGGTGGTTGGTCCGGCCGGCCCGACGACGGCGACCCGCATGGACAAGTTCACCGAGATGATGCTGGCCAACACCGGCCTGATCTCGATGATCGGCAAGTCCGAGCGCGGCCCGGTTGCCATCGAGGCCATTCGCAAGCACCAGTCTGCTTACCTGATGGCAGTCGGGGGAGCGGCCTATCTGGTTTCCAAGGCAATCAAGCACGCCAGGGTACTGGCCTTCGCAGATCTCGGCATGGAAGCCATCTACGAGTTCGACGTCAAGGATATGCCGGTGACGGTGGCGGTCGATGCCAAGGGCGAGTCCGTGCATACGACCGGCCCGAAAAAATGGCAGGCGCTGATTGCACAGGCACCTGCGGAGACGGCTCCGGCCTGACATCGAAGCACTGGCCTGCTCACTCCCATGCGCGGCAGCAGGATCAGTCCGCGTGGGAGTGGGCGGCTCGCTTCAGACTGTCAATACACGTGATCTGATGCTTTTTGTCGCCCATTCTGCGTTGAATCGTAATACTATTTCTTTTTTTGAAATGGGAACGAGGAAAACCTTATGCGTTTGAAGCAACTGTCGGTCGCCTGCATGATGTTCTGTCTGTCGGCTGTCGCCACTGCCGCGGAATATTACGTCGACATCAAGAACAAGACCGGTGTCGATATCTATTTTGTCTACGTCAGTCCGCAATCGACCACCGATTGGGAAGAAGATGTCATGGAAGAGGACATTCTCGAAAGCGGTGAGGAGATCCGAATTACCCTGACCAATTACGATAACCCCATATTCGACATCAAGCTGGTGGACGAAAACGACAAGAGCTATACGTTCTATGGCGTGAATGTTGAAGAACGCGATATTGTTGCCACCAAGAAAAACATGGATTGAGTGGCCAGGGCAGCAGCGCAGATCGCTTTCTCCTGCTGCCTGTTTTCAAGGGCATGTCATGGATCCCGTCCTTTCTGTTCTGACTGATACCGTGCACAGGGCCCAGTCCCTGGAGCAACTGGCGCGACCCTTGCTGGCGCTGCTGGGACGTGTGACGGGACTGGAGTCGACCTACCTGACGGTGATCGATACGGATAAAGATATCCAGAGGGTTGAGTTTGCCCGGAATGCCGGAGAGATGACCATTCCCGAGGGGCTGGCAGTGCCTTGGGCAGATACGCTATGCAAGCGGGCGCTGGAAGAAGATCGGCCCTATACCGACAATGTGGCGGAATGCTGGGGCGACTCCGATGCAGCGAAGGCCCTGGGGATCCAGACCTACGTCAGCGCGCCCATCAAGGCTCATGACGGGCGGGTGCTGGGGACTGTATGCGGTGCCAGTGCTTCTCGCATGGGCTGGTCGAGCGAGGCCGAACCGATTTTGCTGCTGCTCTCCGGCTTGTTGGCTTTCTCGATGGAACGCGAGCAACTGCTGGCGCAATTGCAGAGTGCCAACGATGAACTCTCCAGTCAGGCGATGACGGATGCATTGACCGGCCTGCCCAATCTCCGTGCCATGTTCGATGCGCTATCACGCATGATAGCGCTGGCCCGACGGGAAAAGGCCTGCGTGATCGTGGGCGTGGTCGACCTGGATGATTTCAAGGCGATCAACGATTCGCTGGGGCATGAGGCGGGGGACCTTTTCCTGTCCCAGATTGCGGGACGCATGAAGAGCAGCCTGCGGGCAGGGGATTTCCTGGCACGTACGGGCGGAGATGAGTTCGTGGTGCTCTCGCTGGGCAACCTGTCTTCCGGTGATGAAATGATCGGGGAACGGCAGCAGGCCGTCCTGGCGCTGCAACTGCGGCTTGCCGAGTCAGGTGTAGGTCTGTATGAACTGGGTTCTGGCTATGGCGAAGTGCAGTATGCAGGGGCCAGTGTCGGTGTGGTGGCCTTGGCTGCGGATACGGTTTCACCGGAAGAGGCCGTCCGCCTGGCAGATCACCAGATGTATCAGGTCAAGCAACGACGCAAGCGGCTCAGGTACGTGTCCTGACTCAGGGTGTCAGGCAGGAAGCTTCTGCAGTGGCTGGGTGTCGCCGAGGCGTGCCAGCCATTGCTGCAGTGGCTGGCCTTCAATCATCATGTCTGTCTCCTCGATATCCAGCAGCGGCCGCAGCACGAAGGCGCGCAGGTGCATGCGAGGATGGGGCACGACCAGCGTATCGTCATCAATCCTGAGCTTTCCGTAAAGCAGCAGATCCAGGTCCAGCGTGCGCGGGGCATTCTGGTAGGGGCGCTGGCGGCCATGCTGCTGTTCGATGCGCTGCAACAGTGCCAGCAGCACATGGGGTGCCAGGGACGTGACAATGCGCGTCACGGCATTGACGTAGTCCGGGCCGGAGGAATCGACGGGAGCGGTGCGGTAGAACGGTGATGTGGCCTGCACGATCACATCACCGGCCTGCGCGAGTTCACGCAGCGCCATCTGCAGGGTGACCAGCGGATTGCCGAGGTTGGCACCCAGGCCGATCCAGGCTTGGATATGTCCGACAGGATGTTCGTCGGGAACCGAGGCAACTGAGCGTGTCCGGGTTCCGGTGGAGGGCGTGGCGACAGGCCTAGAACCCGTGGTGCGTTCCGCTGACATGGTTGCAGGTGTTATGCGTCAGGGGTCTGGGGCGTGGCCGCACCGGCGGCTGCCGGCTGGCGGCGTGGCCGACGACGGCGCTTGCGACTGCTGACAGGTGCCTGTTCAGCGTCGGGCAGGCTGGCCAGTGCCTCGATCATTTCGCCACGCGTGATGTCATCGCCATTGGCCAGGTCCATCCACCATTGCGCCTGCACGCTGTCGAATTCGCCGCTGGCGGCACGCAGTTGCAGGAAGTCGCAGGCGGCCCGGAAGCGCGGCTGTTCCAGCATGCGGCCCATACCCTTGCCGCCCCGCCGTTCGAAGCGAGGCTGCATGAACCAGATTTCGCGCATATCGGAAATATAGCGTTTCTGGATGGCGAGCTTGCTGGTCTGTTCTTCCAGCACCGAGTCGGCTGCCTGCGACAGTGCAGGAATGCTGTGCTCGCCCAATGCGCGCAGGCGATGCCAGCGTGTCTCGACCTGCTGCCAGAGCAGGGCGGCAAACAGGAAACTGGGACTGATTGTCTTGCCGCTGCGCACGCGGGCATCGGTGCGTTCCAGGGCGATCTGTACGAAACGGGCCCCCCCCGGCTGCTCCAGAACGACATCGAGCAACGGCAGCAGACCCTGGTGCAGACCTTCATCGCGCAATTGCTTGAGGCAGTCCAGGGCATGGCCGCAGGTCAGCAGCTTGAGCATTTCATCGAACAGGCGCGATGACGGCACATTGCCGATCAGGTGCGCCAGTTCGCTGATGGGTGCACGGGTGGCCGGATCGATCGTGGCGTTGAGCTTGGCCGAGAAGCGCACGGCACGCAGCATCCGAACGGGGTCCTCGCGATAGCGCGTGGCGGCATCACCGATGATGCGCACGACCTTGCTCTTGAGGTCGGCCACGCCATCGTGATAGTCGATCACGTTCTCGGTGAGCGGGTCGTAGAACAGCGCATTGAGGGTGAAATCGCGCCGGGCGGCGTCCTCTTCCTTGGTGCCGAAGACGTTGTCGCGCAGAATGCGGCCATGCTCGTCCGTATTCTCGCCTTCCTGCGCAGCCGGTGCGCGGAATGTCGATGTCTCGATGATTTCACGGCCAAACACGACGTGTACCAGCTTGAAGCGGCGACCAATGATCAGAGCGCGGCGAAACAGCGGGCGAACCTGCTCCGGCGTGGCATTGGTGGCCACGTCGAAATCCTTGGGTTCCAGTCCCGAGATCAGGTCGCGTACCGCACCACCGACGACATAGGCTTCGTAACCGGCCTGCTGCAGCACTTCGCAGACCTTGATGGCATGACGCGACACCAGCCGCCGGTCGATGCCGTGCTCCTGGCGCGAAATGATGCGTGGCTTGTCTGCCTTGCCCAGGGTGAGGATCTTGCGGACGATGCGTTTCAGGGTGCTCATGATTTTTGGTCTTCGTGATGATCGAACAGATCCAGGATGCGCCAGCCATGTTCCTGCGCGATGGCGCGCAGTGCCGGGCTGGGGTTGGCTGCCACGGGATCGCTGACGCGCTCCAGCAGTGGCAGGTCGTTGATCGAATCGCTGTAGAAGAAAGTCTTTTCGAACTGGTCGAAGGACAGGTCGTGGGCAGTCAGCCATTGCTCTACGCGCACGATTTTGCCTTCGCGGAAACTGGGGGTGCCGAGCAGGCGGCCGGTATAGCGGCCGTTGCGATATTCGGGCGTGGCACCGATCAGGTGAGGAATACCGAACGCACGGGCGATGGGCTCGGTGACAAAGGTGTTGGTGGCTGTCACGATCAGGCACAGGTCTCCGGCGGCAAGGTGTGACTCCACCAGTGCCAGTGCCTGCGGCTGAATGGCCGGGCGGATGATGTCGCGCATGAAGGTTTCATGCCATGCCGCCAGGTCGCTGGGGCGATGCCCGGCCAGCAGGCCAAGCATGAACTCGGCGGATTCGGCTGCCGTCAGGTTGCCCTGGTTGTAGCGGTCCATCAGCTCATCGTTGCGGCGACGCGCTGTGGCAGGGTCGCCGGCATGGCCGCTGCCGGCCAGGAAATCGGCCCACTGGTAATCACTGTCGAGCGGCAGCAGCGTATGGTCCAGGTCGAACAGCGCCAGCCGGGTGCCGGGCGAGAGGGAGAGCGTAGTGTTCATGCGACGGTGGTATTGGGGTCGGCCAGCATGGCGCGCAGCAAAGGCACAGTAATGGCGCGCCGGGTGGCCAGGGAGTAACGATCAAGCGCATCAAGCAGGGCGCTCAGGCGGCGCATGTCGCGTTCGTAGTGGGTCAGGATCCAGTTCAGCACTTCGGGCGAGAGTTGCAGGCCGCGTGCTGCTGCCTGGGTTTCGAGGGCATGGCGCTTGTCGGCGTCGGACAGCGGCGTCAGCCGGAAGACCAGGTCCCAGCCGAGGCGGGTGCGCAGGTCTTCGCGCAATGGCATGGCCATCGGTGCCTGGTTGCCGGCCACGGCCAGGGCAAAACCCTGCGGCGAGGCGGCCGAGGCACGCCAGCGGTTGTAGAGCGCGAACACGGCGGCCTGCTGGTCTGCATCCATGCGGTGCAGGTCGTCCACGGCCAGCAGTCTTGGCAGGTGGGTCGTTGCATCGGTGTCGGCGATGGTGCGGATGTGTTCGGCAGAAGCGTCCAGCGTCAGCAGCAGGCCGGCTTCCTGCTGGCACAGTGCGGTCAGCAAGTGCGTACGACCACAGCCGTCGGCACCCCAGAGATAGACGGCCCGGCCGGTCAGCAGGTTCTGCAGGGCAGACAGCGCTTCGGCATTGTCGCCAGCGATGTAGTTTTCGAGGGTGGCACCGGGTGCCGGCAGGACATCCAGGACGAGTTGACGGTTCATGTGCGGCGACAGGGCATTACAGTTTCGCGCATCCGGGTAAAATAGAAGACTGTGCGTGTAAATACGCAATTGTCACATACTTGGCGACTTTTCTCATGACATCTCAAAACAATGCTCCCCTGACCTACCGCGATGCCGGTGTTGACATCGATGCGGGCGACGCGCTGGTCGACCGTATCAAGCCCCTGGCTGCGCGGACGATGCGTCCGGGCGTGCTGGCCGGCATCGGTGGGTTCGGTGCCCTGTTCGAAGTGCCGCAGAAATACCGCGAACCGGTGCTGGTGTCGGGCACCGACGGTGTCGGCACCAAGCTGCGCCTGGCCTTTGACTGGAACTGCCATGACACCGTGGGTATCGATCTGGTGGCCATGAGCGTCAACGATATTCTGGTGCAGGGTGCCGAGCCGCTGTTCTTCCTCGATTATTTCGCCTGCGGCAAGCTGTCGGTAGATACGGCCGCCCGTGTGGTGGGCGGCATCGCCAAGGGTTGCGAGCTGGCAGGCTGCGCCCTGATCGGTGGTGAAACGGCCGAAATGCCCGGCATGTATCCCGAGGGCGAGTACGATCTGGCCGGCTTTGCCGTCGGCGCGGTCGAAAAATCGGCCATGATCAATGGCAAGTCCATCCGTCCGGGCGATGTCGTGCTCGGCCTGGCCTCCAGTGGTGCACACTCCAACGGCTATTCGCTGCTGCGCAAGGTGGTTGAACGCACCCAGGCCAAACCGGACCAGGACTTCCACGGGCAGCGTCTGTCCGACGTGGTCATGGCACCCACCCGCATCTACGTCAAGTCGGTGCTGCAGGCGCTGGCGCAGCATGGCACGGCCATCAAGGGCCTGGCCCACATTACCGGCGGCGGTCTGCTCGAAAACGTACCGCGTATCCTTGAGTCTTCGCTCAGCGCCCGCCTGCATCGCGACGCCTGGACGCGTCCGGTGTTGTTTGACTGGATGCAGCGCGAAGGTGGCATTGCCGACCAGGAAATGCACCGTGTATTCAACTGCGGTATCGGCATGGTCGTTGTGGTGGATGCACAACAGGCCGACGCCATTGCCGCCACGCTGCGCGAGCAGGGTGAAACGGTCTGGGCGCTGGGCGAGATCGTCGAGCGCGCAGACGGTGTTGCGCAGACCACGGTCGAGTAAGATTGTTCTGGAACTGTGCGCGGATCATCATAAAAGCTGCGAACGCCATAAGGCTGCCCATATCTGATGGCACTGAACACTCAATCGAAGTTCAGGCAAACCATCGTTTGTGGGGCCTTGTTCGCCCTGATGGCACCGGCGATTGGCGCATTGCTCATGACGCCGTTTCTCATCCTTAGCGATGCCGTAGAGCATGGTTTCAGTTTTGACTCCGTGATTTCCGGCTGGATGCTGACAACGATATTTGCCTATGTTGTTGGAATCGTTCCAGCCTTCCTGACGGGACTGGTGGCTGGTTTTTTTAAACCTCACGCTGCGGGCTGGCTGCCCTATGTCTGCATGGGACTGGTGGGGCTGATGTCATCCGCCATGTTCGGTAAAGTGGTTTGGGCTGGCTCGGAGGGGATGTGGGTACTCATCATCTTTGGTGTACCCGGATGTGTGGCTGCCGCGGCTTGTACGTTTATTTGCAGGAAGGCCGTACGCGTATCGCCAGATCATGCATGACTGTGACTCAGGGCAGGGGCAGCCGTTCTGATATTTCGATCAGGTTCAGGTCCGGATCACGCAGGTAGATCGAGCGGATGGGGCCAGTGGCTCCGGTCCGGTTGACGGGGCCTTCAGTGATGTGTGCACCGCGTCCGCCAAGCCTGGCAATAACGTCATCCAGGGGAATCGCTGCGATAAAGCAGAGATCCAGCGCGCCGGGGACAGGCAAATGCGCCTTGGGCTCGAACTCATGGCCCCTGACGTGCAGATTGATTTTCTGGTTGCCGAAGCGGAATGCCTTGCGGCCCTGACCGAATGTTTCGAGCTGCATGCCGAGCATATCGACGTAGAAGTGCACGCAGGCTGGCTCATCGGTGGTGGTGAGTACGAGATGGTCCAGGTGATCGATCATGCGGTTTTCCGCTCCTTGGCGTGCGGGTTGCTCTCTCTCTCGCGAGGATACTACGCGCTGCTGTCCAGTATGGGTGCCGCGGCATCGATCAGTCTGGCGACTGCCTGGGGATCCAGGCAGTCAATGATCGTGCGGTCGGGCAGTGCCCGCAGCCAGGTAATCTGGCGCTTGGCGAGCTGTCGGGTGGCTGCCACGGCCTGTTCCTCGGCAGTATGCAGGCTGACCTCGCCTGCCAGGTATGACCAGATTTGCCGATAGCCCACGCAGCGGATGGAGGGCAGGCCCGGGTGGAGGTCCGGCCGCTGCCTGAGTTGGGCTACCTCGTCTATCAGCCCGTTGGTCAGCATGCTGCCGAAGCGTTGTGCGATGCGTCGGTGCAGTACCAGACGGTCGGATGGCTCCAGGCTGATGGTCACGAATTGCCAGCGGGTATCTGCCGCAGGGCGCTGTGCCGGGTCGGTGAGTAGATCGGACATGGGGCGACCGGCCAGCAGGCAGATTTCGAGGGCGCGCTGGATGCGCTGGCTGTCGTTCGGCGCGAGCCGTTCGGCGGTGGTCGGGTCAAGCTGGCGCAGGTCTGCATGCAGGGCCGGCCAGCCGCGTTCGGCGGCCTGGCGATCCAGGTCTGCGCGCAACGCCGGATCCGCCTGAGGCAGATCGTCGAGGCCTTCGCGCAATGCCTTGAAATACAGCATGGTGCCACCTGCCAGTACGGGAATGCGGCCGGCTGCCCGGGTGCGTTCGACCAGCGTCAGGGCATCCTGGCGAAATTCGGCTGCCGAATAGGCCTGGGCCGGGTCGCGTATATCGAGCAGGTGATGCCGGAGCTGGCTGCGTTCTTCCTGGTCCGGCTTGGCCGTGCCGATATCCATGCCGGTATAGATCGTCGCGGAATCGACGTTGATGATGTCGATGGGCCAGCGTGATGCCAGCGCACGCACCGAGGCGCTCTTGCCGGCAGCCGTGGGGCCGGCAAGGCAGAGTATGGGTAAGGGACCGTGGGCATCCTGGGAGTGGGTCATGCGCATGCTGTAAAGGTCTGGGGGCGTGAACAGGCTGGCATGGTGTCTACTGGCCGCGAAGAAACAGCTTGTCCAGCTCGCCGAGGGACCACTGTATCCAGGTCGGGCGGCCATGGTTGCACTGATCCGAACGCTCGGTGGCCTCCATCTGGCGCAGCAGTGCATTCATCTCCGGCAGTGTCAGCTGGCGATTGGCACGCACCGAACCATGGCAGGCCATGGTCGAGAGCAGTTCATTGCGTTGTTCGGTCAACTTGCGAGAAACGCCGACATCGGCAAGATCGCGCAGGACGGCACGGGCCAGTGTTTCGATGTCGGCCTGGGTCAGCGGGGCCGGAACGGCACGTACCGCGATGCTGCCGGGTCCCGCCGGACGCATCTCGAAGCCCAGACCGGACAAGGCTTCCTGGTGTTCTTCGACCAGGGCGATATCGGATTCCGGCGCATGGAACACGACCGGCACCAGCAGAGCCTGGACAGGCATGTCCTGGGCGTCGTGTGCCTGCTTGAGGCGCTCGTACACAATGCGCTCGTGTGCCGCATGCATGTCCACCAGAACCAGTCCTCGAGCGTTCTGCGCAAGGATATAGATGCCATGCAATTGACCCAGCGCCAATCCCAGTGGCAAGGTGTCGAGCGCAGCCTGCGTCGCGGGCGGTGACAGGGAGGGTGTTGCCGGCATGGACGAGGCTGGAAGCGGTGCATAGGCTGGTGCTGGTTCGCGCAGGAAGGGCGAGGGAGCGGCTGTCTGGGAAAGGGGCGCGGGGGCCGGCTGAGGCGCGCCGGATGGCTGGCTGCTCACAGAGGCTGTACCGGCATTCGACAGGGGCTGGTAAAAGCGGCTCCATTCTTGCGCCTGGCTGGCGTTGAACGGCACAGGGCGTGCGCTCAATGGCATCTGGACATGCGGTGCACGTTGCGCCGGTGTCGGATGGCTGGCGACACGTTCAGCCTGCGCATCATCCACGGCAATGGTGGCCTGTGCGGCGGCATCCTGCTGTCCCTGTGCCGAAGTGGCCGAGGCCAGCGTCTGCCCCACCGTATGGGCGACAAAACGGTGTACGGCACCGCTGTCGCGGAACCGGACCTCATGCTTGGCCGGGTGGACGTTGACATCGACCGTGGCCGGATCGATGTCCAGAAACAGGACGAAGGCGGGCTGACGGTCGCCATGCAGCACGTCGGCATAGGCACTGCGCAGTGCATGCGAGACGGTACGGTCACGCACGAAACGGCCATTGACGTACAGGTACTGGCGGTCGGTGCGGGCCCGTGCCGCAGTGGGTCGTATCACCATGCCGCCCAGGCTGATCAGGCCATTGGCAGCCTCGACTTCCAGGCATTCCTGCCCGAATTCGAGGCCCAGCACATCGCGGATGCGCTGCAGTGGCGTGGCGGGCAGCCACTGTCGATAGGCCTTGTCATTGACGAAGATGCGAAACGCGATACCAGGATGCGCCAGTGCGATCCGCTCGGCGGCGGCAACACAGTGCGACTGCTCCGTGGTCTCCGAGCGCAGGAACTTGCGGCGTGCCGGCACGCGGTCGAACAACTGCCTGACATCCACGGTCGTGCCGGGCGGGCCGGATGCCGGCTCCGGTTCGAGGGAAGGCGGTTGCAACTGCCAGGCATGGGCGCCGTCGCGGGTGCGCGAGATCAGGGTGACCTGGGCGACCGAAGCGATTGAGGCCAGGGCCTCGCCGCGAAAGCCCATGGAGTTTACCGATTCGAGTTCGGCCAGGGAGCGTATCTTGCTGGTGGCGTGGCGCGTCAGCGCCAGCGCCAGCTCTTCGGGGGGGATGCCAAAGCCATCGTCGGTGATGGCAAGGCGGCGAATGCCGCCGCCTTCCAGGCGGATGTCAATGGTGCGCGCGCCCGCGTCGAGGGCGTTCTCGACCAGTTCCTTGAGTACGGAAGCGGGGCGTTCAATGACTTCGCCAGCGGCAATCTGGCTGACGAGCAAATCGGGCAGCGCCGTGATGGAACGGCGCGGAGTCTGAGCGGGTTGGGTCATCCCGCCATTATATTCTCAGCCCCGGATCAGCCAGTGGCCTGCGCAATATGCGGATTGGCCGCAAAATAGCTGCGCACGCCACCCAGGATGGCATTGGCCAGCTTGTCCTGGTGGGCTGCCGTTTTCAGCAGCTGTTCTTCGCGAGGGTTGCTGATGAAAGCGGTCTCCACCAGGATGGAGGGGATGTCCGGGGCACGCAGCACGGCAAATCCGGCCTGTTCGACGCGAGGCTTGTGCAGGCGGTGAAACTGTCCGATCTGGTCGAGGACGTTGCCGCCCACTTGCAGCGAATTGCTGATCTGTGCCGTCGTGGACAGGTCCAGCAGGACGCTGGCGACCTGGCGGTCCTGGCTGCCTAGGTTGACGCCACCGATCAGGTCGGCCGCATTTTCGCGGGCGGCCATCATGCGTGCGGCGGTACTGCTGGCTCCGCGTTGCGACAGCGCGAAAACCGACGAGCCGTTGGCACTGGGCCGGGTCCAGGCATCGGCATGGATGGAAATGAACAGATCGGCCTTGACCCGGCGCGCCTTCAGGACGCGTACGTTCAGCGGCACGAAGAAGTCGCTGTCGCGGGTCATGTAGGCACGCATGCCGGGTGTGGCGTCGATGAGGCGCTGCAGACGCTTGGCGATCTGAAGCACCACGGTTTTCTCGTGGGTGCCGCCCGGGCCAACTGCGCCAGGATCCTCGCCCCCATGGCCCGGATCGATGGCCACGATAAGTGTGCGGGTGCGGCCACCGCTGGTTGCGGGTGGCCGTACCGGCTGCTGGGTGGATCGCGCCGGCTGGGGCGGGGCTGTCGCCACGGCCGGCGGCGTGGTCGGGCGCACCGGGGTTTCGGCGGGAGCCGGCTGCGATCCGGCCGGGCTGCGGGAAATGTCTTCCAGGATGCGGGCCAGTGGATCGTCGTCCTGCTGGGAGATATCCTTGAGCAGGGCGGTGAGCGAATCCTGGGTCGCGTGCGGATAGAGGTCGAGCACCAGACGGTATTGGTAGTCGGCCACCGGCTTGAGCGTGAAGACCTGCGGTGCGATGGCCTGCTTCAGGTCGAACACCAGGCGCACGACATTGGGGCGGTTCTGCGCGACACGCAAACCGGCAATATAGGGATCGTCGGGCTTGACCTTGGAAACCAGTTCGTTGAGCGCCTGCGCCATGGTCAGCCCTTCGATATCGACGACCAGTCGATGGGGATTGTCCAGGGTGAAGTGCTCGGCCTTGAGTTCGGTGTCGATCTCCAGGGTGACGCGGGTGTAGTCGTCGGCCGGCCAGGTACGCACGGCCAGGATGCTGGCAGCCTGGGCCGTGCGCGGCCAGACGGGCAGCAGAGCCAGTGTGGCTGCTGCGCCGAGCAGGCGGCGGCGGGTGCCGCTGCGGGGAATCAGAGATGAGTCAGCCATGTTCGCCCTCGCATCGTGTAGGCAGTCAGTCTGGCGATACGTCCGGCAGCGGGGTCAGGATCGGTTGCATAATCCAGCCCAATCAGCAGGTCGGGGCGGGGCAACCGTCCTGCTGCGCGCTCCGGCCATTCGATCAAAACCAGGGCCGGTTCGAGCAGCAGTTCGTCGAATCCTGCATCCAGCCATTCGTCAGAATTGCTAAATCTATAGAAATCAAGATGATGCAAGTATAAGCTAGAAATTTTATAAGATTCAAGCAAAGCATAGCTTGGGCTCTTGATCCGGCCCTGAACGCCGCATGCGCGCAACAGCGCACGGGCAAAGCACGTCTTGCCCGCACCCAGGTCGCCCTGCAGGTGGATATGTGCCACTGGATAGGCAGGCCGGCCATGCCCGGCTGCGGTCGCCTGGGGAACTGCATCGGCCAGGATGAAGGTGGCCAGCTTCTGGGCCAACTGTTCGGTTGCCTCGCTGTCGGGCAGAGTCAGTTCGCGCTGCTCGGGCGCGGGCAGGGGGGCATGGGCGGGCATGATGGTGGTGGCTGGGGTGGCGAGATTGGGCAATCGGGCGTATCGTCGGCAGAGGATATGCGGTGGCAATGGCGGCAAGCCGAAAGAATACCGTATAAATGTCTTCCGATCCCGCGCAGGCTGGGACCTGGGCAGCAGAGTTCCCGCATCTGCTAAGCTAACGATTTTACTATCCATAACCGTTTTCATTTGTGGTGGAGCGCAGTATGAGCATTCGTATCGAAAAAGACACCTTCGGCCCGATCGAGGTGCCGTCCGATCATCTGTGGGGCGCACAGACGCAGCGTTCCCTGCATCACTTCGCCATCTCGACCGAGAAAATGCCGGCGCAACTGATCGACGCGCTGGCCAGGCTCAAGCGCGCCGCCGCGCATGTCAATGCAGAACTGGGCCAGATCGATGGCGGCATTGCCAAGGCCGTCATCGCCGCTGCCGACGAGGTCGTGGCCGGCAAGTGGCCGAATGAATTCCCGCTGTCGGTCTGGCAGACAGGGTCTGGTACGCAGAGCAACATGAACATGAACGAGGTCCTGGCCAACCGGGCTTCGGAAATCCTGGGTGGCGAACGCGGCGAGGGGCGCAAGGTACACCCCAATGATCACGTCAATCGTGGCCAGTCTTCCAATGACGTCTTCCCGACGGCCATGCATGTGGCGGCAGCGGTGCAGGTCGAGCAGGTCCTCTTGCCGGCCCTGGTGGCGTTGCGCAAGACGCTGCAGGCCAAAAGCGAGGCTTTTGCCGATATCGTCAAGATCGGCCGTACGCACCTGCAGGATGCCACGCCGCTGACGCTGGGCCAGGAGCTGTCGGGCCATGTGGCCCAGCTCGAACTGGCCGAACAGCAGATCCGGGCGACGTTGCCCGGCCTGCATCAACTGGCGATCGGCGGCACGGCTGTCGGAACCGGCCTGAACGCACATCCGGAGTTCAGCGTCCGCGTGTCGGCCGAACTGGCGCGCGACACGGGCGTGCCCTTTGTATCGGCCCCCAACAAATTCCAGGCCCTGGCCTCGCATGAGGCGCTGCTGTTCACGCATGGTGCCCTCAAGACGCTGGCGGCCGGCCTGATCAAGATCGCCAATGATGTGCGCTGGCTGGCCAGCGGCCCGCGTTCGGGGCTGGGTGAAATCAGCATTCCCGAGAATGAGCCGGGCAGTTCCATCATGCCGGGCAAGGTCAATCCCACGCAGTGCGAGGCGCTGACCATGCTGGCGGCGCAGGTGCTGGGCAACGATGTGGCGATCAATATGGGCGGGGCCAGCGGCAATTTCGAGTTGAACGTATTCAAGCCGCTGCTGATCCACAATTTCCTGCAGTCGGTGCGCCTGCTGGCCGATGGCATGCATAGTTTCGACGAGCACTGCGCACGGGGTATCGAGCCCAACCGCGAGCGCATCGAGGAACTGGTGAATCGTTCGCTGATGCTGGTCACGGCCCTCAATCCGCATATCGGCTACGACAAGGCCGCCCAGATCGCCAAGAAGGCACACAAGGAAAACCTCTCCCTCAAGGAGTCGGCCCTGGCGCTGGGCTATGTGACCGAGGCGCAGTTTGTGCAGTGGGTCGTGCCCCAGGACATGACCAACTCGCGTTGAGGTGCAAGGTACTGCCGGCCCCGTACCGGCAGTACTTTTTGACGGTGCATCCCATGCGCGCTCATTGCACCTGGATAGCGGCCGGCAGCATCAGCAGCCAAAGCGGGATGGTCAGCGCCGACAGCAGTGTGCCTGTTGAAATCAGCAGTGCAACGGCGCGTCCATCGCCTCCCATGCGAATGGCCAGAATGTAGGCGCTCGATGCGGTGGGTAGTGTGGCGAACAGCAGCAGCATGGCCTGTTCCACTGCAGGCAGGCCGAATGCCAGACCGATTGGCCAGGCCAGGGCAGGCATGGCGATCAGCTTGACCGCCAGCATCCAGGTCATGGTGCCGACCTGTCCCTTGCCGCCTTCCCAGGACAGGTTGGCCCCCACGCAGACAATACCCAGTGCAATGGCCGCCGCCCCGAGCTTGCTGGCAAAAATCTCGATAGGTCCGGGCAGGTGCAGCCCCAGCATATTGCCTGCCAGCCCGAGCACGGTTGCCAGCAGCAGGGGATTGCGCAGCAGTTCACGGCCGACACTGCCGCCGTTGGTGCGTGCCAGTCCGAAGACGGCGGCCGCATTGACGACCGGCACGGCCAGGCCGATGATGATGGCCATGATGCTCTGACCACGCGTGCCGGCCAGACTGAACGCGATGGCCAGTCCCAGATAGGTGTTGAAACGGTATCCGCATTGCGCCACGCAGGCATGTTCGAAAGCCGGCAGACGCAGCAGTGGCCGGGCCAGTTGCGCCAGCAGGATGCCGGTTGCCAGCAGCGCCAGGGTGGCACCGATCAGGTTGATGGCATCGCTCAGCACGATGGGCGCGCGCAGCGTGGCCTGGAACAGCAGGGCAGGAAACAGGACGTAATAGATCAACCGCTCCAGCGGCATGAAGAAACTGCGTTCGAAGCCCAGGCGGTGCCGCAGCAGCCAGCCGAGCAGGATCAGCATGAAATCAGGCAGGACGAGCAGGAAGGTAGACATGGTGCAGCGGTCGTATGGAGTCGTGAGATCTGTATGGATGATGACTGTATCGCATAAGCATATGCCAGAAGCCTGGACGCCTGATTGTTTGGTTCGCCGGCTCGACCTGATCCGGCAAACGTCTTAAGATCGCCCCGGAGTGTTTTTTGTTGCCGGAGCGTCATATTTATGGAGTCGTCCTGATGTCGGACGTGGATGCATTCATCGATGCGCTATGGCTGGAAGATGGCCTGTCGAACAACACGTTGCAGGCGTACCGCCGTGACCTGCGGGCATTCTCGGGCTGGCTGGCGCAGGCAGGAAAGGCCTCGCCTGACCTGAATGCAGTGCAGCCACACGATATCCAGGGCTGGTTTGCAGCCTGTCATGCGCAGACACGCGCCAGCACGGCCAACCGCCGTCTGGCGACCTTGCGGCGCTACTATGCCTGGGCGTTGCGAACCGGACGGGCCGCGCTTGATCCCTGCCAGACTATCCAGAGTGCCCGGCAGCCGGCCCGCCTGCCCAAGACGCTGTCGGAGCGGCAGGTCGAGGCGTTGCTGGCCGCGCCCGTGACGGAAAACCCGATGGGGCTGCGTGATCGTGCCATGCTGGAGACGCTGTATGCCACCGGCTTGCGGGTCTCCGAACTGGTGGGGCTGAATGTGCTGGATGTCAGCCTGGATGAAGGCGTGCTGCGGGTACGCATGGGCAAGGGGGGCAAGGACCGGCTGGTGCCGCTGGGGGCGGAGGCCTGCCACTGGCTGACACAGTATCTGGCGCATGGCCGGCCATTCATGCTGGGCCAGGCGCGCAGCGATGCGCTGTTCCTGACCAACCGCAGTGCCGGCATGACGCGGCAGATGTTCTGGGTGCTGGTGCGCAAGTATGCGGTGCTGGCCGATATTCATGCCCCGCTGTCGCCGCATGTGCTCAGGCATGCCTTCGCCACGCATCTGCTCAATCATGGTGCCGATCTGCGCGTGGTACAGATGCTGCTGGGTCATGCCGACATCTCTACGACGCAGATCTATACTCACGTGGCCCGGGAGCGGCTGAAGACCTTGCATGCCGCTCATCATCCAAGAGGTTGAATTCTCCAATGAGCAAGTCCGCACATGTCTCCGAAACACCTGCCACACGTCTGTTGAAGCAGCAGAAGGTGGCTTTCGAGGAATATGTCTACGAATATGTCGATCATGGCGGGACCTCCGAAGCGTCGCGCCAACTGGGCCTGGACCCGCATAGCGTCGTCAAGACGCTGGTGATGGAAGACGAGCGCAAGCAGCCACTGATCATCCTGATGCATGGTGATTGCGAAGTGTCCACGCGCAACCTGGCAAGGCAGGTGGGCGTCAAGCGCATCGAACCCTGTGCCCCTGAGACTGCACAGCGGCATTCTGGTTACCAGGTGGGGGGGACGTCGCCGTTTGCAACCCGCAAGCGCATGCCGGTCTGGGTGGAGTCCACGATCCTGGATTTGCCCGGCATCTATATCAATGGTGGTCGCCGGGGTTATCTTCTGGGGCTGGACCCTGCTGTGCTGGGTCGATTGCTGGACGCCCGTCCCGTTCAGGTGGCGCTGGTCGACTGAGCCGTCTTGTAGTGCCCCGGGCAGTCGCAGACGTAGTGAGGAGGCTGTTCATGGCCTCGCCGACAGGAATCGAACCTGTAATCTCCCCTTAGGAGGGGGAAGTTATATCCATTTAACTACGGCGAGAAAGGCCGGTCCGATGAAAAGCTGCGCTGTATGAAGGCAGTATCGACCCAGAAAGGGCGACCGGTTTTTTTTGATTTGATTTTTTGTTGCTTTCGTGTTCTTAGCTGCTTGATTTGAAAATCAAATAGCTTTTTATCTTAGCATGTTTTGTGCATGACGAGACACGGTTATAGTAGGCAGACAACAAACCGATAAGGAGACATGTCATGTCCAGGCTGCCCAGTACGTTGTCTGCGTTGCGTATCCCTGTCATTGCTGCCCCCATGTTCATCGTCAGCACGCCACAACTGGTGCTGGCGCAGTGCAAGGCCGGCATCGTCGGCAGCATGCCGGCACTCAATGCCCGTCCGGCTTCGCAGCTCGACGAATGGCTGGCCGAAATCTGCGAAGGTTTGGCTGCGCATGATGCACGGCATCCCGAGCGCCCGGCAGCTGCATTCGCCATCAACCAGATCGTGCATCCAAGCAATGCCCGCCTGGAGCAGGACATGGCATTGCTCGAAAAATATCGTGTGCCGCTGGTGATCACTTCCCTGGGCGCGCGGCCCGAGGTCAATCAGGCCGTGCATGCCTACGGGGGACACGTGCTGCACGATGTGATCAACAATATCCATGCCCGCAAAGCCATCGAAAAAGGAGCTGATGGGCTGATTGCCGTGGCAGCCGGTGCCGGGGGCCATGCCGGGGTGAAGAGCCCCTTTGCGCTGGTCCAGGAGATCCGGCAGTGGTTCGATGGGCCACTGGCCCTGTCGGGGGCGATTGCCAACGGTGGGGCCATACTGGCTGCGCAGGCCATGGGGGCGGATTTTGCCTATATCGGTTCGGCTTTCATCGCCACCGATGAGGCGCGTGCCAGTGAGGCCTACAAACAGGCCGTGGTGGACGGCTCGTCGGACGATATTGTCTACAGCAGTTTTTTCACGGGCGTGGCGGGCAACTATCTGAAGGCCAGTGTCGTGGCGGCCGGATTGGATCCGGCCAATCTGCCGGCAGGCGACCTGACCAGCATGGACTTCGGTGGCGATCATGCTGCCAAGGCATGGCGAGACATCTGGGGGAGTGGTCAGGGGATTGCTGCAGTACACGGCGTGGTGCCGGCTGCCAGCCTGGTCGAGCGCCTGGCCGCAGAATATGCGCAGGCGCGTGGACGCCTGCAGGGAGGCATCGGCAACTGATTGCCGACTGCCTCCGGGGGATGTTTACTTGGCGGCGTCGATCTTCGCCTGCATGCGGGCGGCACGCTCGTTGGAGCCGGGGTGCGAACTCATGATGCTGCTTTCGCCGCCACCCAGTTCGGCCAGCTTCTGGAAGGCCGTGACCAGTCCCTGAGTGTTGAGCTTGCGTTCGGTCAGCAGTTCGAACGAATAATCATCGGCAGCGGTTTCCTGCGATTGCGAGAACTGTGCATTGAGCAGGGCTTCAGTCAGATCACCCAGTTGCGAACTGCTCAGCGCCACGGCGGCGGCACTGCCCGATGCACCTACGGCATCGCGTGCGGCCGACAGGGTGTAGGCCGTCTGCATGGCACGCTTGCTGTGACCCAGTTCAACGTGACCCATCTCGTGGCCGATCACGCCACGCAGTTCGTCGTCGTTCATCTTGTCCATCAGGCCGGTGTATACGCGGATGCAGCCATTGGCCATGGCCCAGGCGTTGACGTCGTCGGTCAGGTAGACCTTGAATTCAGGCGTCTGGCCGTTGAGGTCCTTGGCGAGCGGGCGCACGATGCGCTGCAGGCGCTGGTTGTACTTGGAGTTCTTGCCGGCGACGCGGTTTTCCTGGTCCATCTGGGCGCATGCCTGGTTGGACAGGTCGATGACTTCCTGGTCGCTCAGGTTGTAGGCCTGCATCAGCTTGCTGCCGGAGTCCATCAGGCCGCCCATGTTGGCGGTCTCCATGCAGCCTGCAGACAGGCCTGCCACCAGTACGGCGCTGGCAATCAATTTGAACTTCATGCTTCTTCTCCTGTGTGTGACAACTTTTTGAAATGTAGGGCCGGCAGGATTGTAACGGGCACAGGTGGGCCTGCAGCCACGCTGCAATACGTTGATGCAAAACGAGAAAAAATGCAGCAAGCGGCTCAGTGCGCGGCCTGGGCGTGCTCGATGACCAACTGTGCCGAAACGACGCCTCGCCAGGTATTGGGTTCCAGCCGGTAGGCAGCCTCGATGTATTCGGGCAGCAGTTCGGACTGGCCGAACCAGATGGCATCGAAGCGCTGATGGTCTCGTTCCAGCGACAGCTTGAGGTGCTTGCCCTTGAGCAATCGCTGATCGCGTACCACGAAGCGATCTAGGAAGGAGGGGGCTGGGAAGCCTGCCCCCCAAACCTGGGCCTGCAGCATCAATGCCACATCTGCGTTGGCAAAGGCACTTTCGAGCGAGCCATCGGTTTCGATCTGGGGATCGAACTGGCTGCGACCGGTCAGGGTCTGGACGGCTTGGTCGAACGCATCGCGGAAAAAAGGCAGGTCCTCGCGGCCCAGTGTCAGGCCGGCAGCCATGGCATGGCCGCCGAATTTGCGGATCAACTGCGGATGGCGCTTGGAGACGAGGTCAAGGGCATCGCGCAGGTGCACATCGGGAATGGAGCGGCCCGAGCCCCTGATTTCGTCGTCGTCGGCCGGCGCGAAGGCCAGCGTAGGCTTCCAGAAGCGTTCTTTCAGGCGGGCGGCGACCAGCCCGACCACACCCTGGTGCCAGTTGGGATTGAAGACGCAGACACAGGCGCTCTGGCTGGCCTCGGTATTTTCCATGGCCTGCATGGCTTCGTCGCGCATGACGGTTTCGATGCTGCGTCGCTCGCGATTGATGGCATCGAGCTCATGGGCGATTTTTTCGGCCAGGGCGTCGTCGTCGGTGATCAGACAGGTGATACCCAGACTCATGTCGGCCAGACGACCCGCTGCGTTGAGGCGCGGACCTACGGCAAAGCCCATATCGAAGGCGCTGGCGCTGCGTGGATCGCGCGCCGCCACGGCAAAGAGCGCACGCACGCCGGGTTGCATGCGGCCCTTGCGGATGCGTGCCAGCCCCTGTGAAACGAGCAGGCGATTGTTGTCGTCGAGGCGGACGACATCGGCCACGGTACCGAGCGCGACCAGATCGGCCAGTTCATCGAGCCGTGGGCCGCCGTTGGCGGGATAGACACCACGCTGGCGCAATTCTGCGCGCAAGGCCAGCATCAGGTAGAAGGCGACGCCGACCCCTGCCAGATTCTTGGACGGAAAGCCGCAGCCTGGCTGGTTGGGATTGACGATGGCCAGTGCGTCCGGCAGCGTGTCGCCAGGCAGGTGGTGGTCGCTGACGATGACCTCGATACCGGCCACACGCGCCGCCTCGACGCCATCGATGCTGGCGATGCCGTTGTCTACGGTCAGGATCAGGTCCGGTTTGCCGGCATGGTGTCGGCAGGCCAGTTCGACGACTGCAGGGGATAGCCCATAGCCGGTTTCGAAACGGTTTGGTACCAGAAAATCAACCTGCCCACCCATGGCGCGCAGTGCCCGCAGGGCAACTGCACAGGCCGTGGCTCCGTCGCAGTCGTAGTCGGCGACGATCAGGATGCGTTGGCCGGCCGCCAGTGCGTCGGCCAGCAGGCTGGCTGCCTGCTGGTTGTGGGTCAGTTGGGCGGGTGGGTGCAGCCGGTCCCAGCCGAGTCGCGCCTGTTCCGCACGGGTGATGCCGCGCGCGGCCCACAGGCGGGCCAGCAGGGGGTGAATACCTTCGGCTTCGAGTTGTCGGGAGGCAGTGTCATCGCCGGGGCGAAGCGTCAAGCGGGGAGAGACCACCAGGTAATCCAGTCGTGTTTCGGTTTGGGAAGCCAGCGGCGCCAGCCATGGCGGGCCGGGCGGTTCAGGGTGACGATACGGTCACTGCCGGTCAGGATCAGGGTCAGCGGCTGGCCGGGTGCGGCATCCAGCTCCTGGCTCAAGGGGGCCAGTCGGTGGTCGAGTTGTTCCAACTGCCCGATCCAGGTATTCCAGTCGCCCTGGGTATAGGCGGGCAGCAGATCCTCGAGCAGGGTCGGTACGGACTGGGGCGGCGTATTGCCTGCCTGGTAACGGGTGCCGCCATACAGCCACAGGCTGTTGAGTGCGGTCTGGCCACGTTCGGCACGTGCCAGGTTAACGGGATGCTCGTGCCAGGTCATCTGGATTTCATTGAGCAGGCGTCGCCAGGGCTGAGGCAATTGGCGCGGGGGACACAGAATGTCCATGCGCTGACCTGCCAGCATGTCGGGCGTGCCCAGGTGCTGGCAGTTCCAGGCCTTGGGCACCTGGATCTGCCATGTCTGCGGTGTCAGCATGTGTGCTTCGATACCGTCGCCCTCCAGCAGAGGGTGGATGGCATCGAACAACGCAGCGCTTTCTTCGCGGCCGGGATCAAGGGCAGAGGGCGGCAGCAGGGAGGCACCTTCGCTGCCCAGCGCCAGATGCACCAGATCGACCAGCCAAACCGGACGGTCGGCGGGCGGGTTCTCGGGCAGGGCTGACAGGGCTTGCGACAGACGCCAGGGGCCGAGGGCTGCGCCCAGGGGCTGCCCAGGCTGCGCAGCATAGCCGGCCTGCTCGAGCAGCCAGCCCTCGTAGGGCGTGCAGCCATTGCGGCGGATATCGAAGGGCCGGATTTCGCGACGCGATTGCGCCATCCAGGCAACCAGCGTGGGCGCGATGGAAGGCAGTCGCGCAGCCAGGGAGGCGGAGACAGGGGAGGACGGCAAAGCGCCGGGCAGAACGATCAGCATGGGGGGATTGTAGATTATGATGCAGGCAATCAGGCGGCTAGACCCGCTACCAATTGTCAAACACGTTCATGGACACGGTTGGAATCGACGATGTATGAATTCTGGATAGGTGCGCGCTACTCGGGCATGGCCTGGCTGCGCCGCTTCAAACGGCGCGGTTCAGCCGGCCGCGACCGTTTTGTGTCGTTCATCGCGGTCAGCTCCATGGCAGGCATCGGCCTGGGCGTGGCGGCGCTGATCGTGGTGCTGTCGGTGATGAATGGCTTCCAGAAAGAAGTGCGCGACCGGATGCTGTCGGTGCTGCCCCATATCGAACTGTTCGTGCCGGGTGCCAGTCCTGCCGTGACGCTGCCGCGCTGGCGTGAGTTGGTGACTGATGCCGAACGCAACCCTGCCGTGCTGGAGGGGGCTCCCTTCGTGGCTGCGCAGGCCATGCTGGCCCGGGGCCAGGCGCTGCGCGGCGTGCAGGTGCGCGGCGTGGATGCAGAGTATGAGGGCGGCGTATCCGATCTGCCCGGCCAGATGGTGCAGGGACAGTTGTCCAACCTCAAGCCGGGTGGCTTCGGGATTGTGCTGGGGCAAGAACTGGCAGGTTCCATCGGCGTCGGTGTGGGCGACACGCTGCTGCTGATGGCACCGGAAGGCAGCATCAGTCCGGCCGGCATGACGCCGCGCATGCGTCAATTCACCGTGGTGGGCCTGTTCGCCAGTGGACATTACGAATACGACTCGACCTTTGCCTTCGTGCAGGTTGAGGATGCGGCGCGGGTGTTTCGCCAGGGGGCGGTGGCCGGGGCGCGGCTGCGCATCTCGGACATGCAGCAGGCACCACGCGTGGCGGCGCAACTGCCGGCTGTCCTGCCGCCGGACGTGCTTGCGCTGGACTGGTCGCAGAACAACCGGGCCTGGTTCGCAGCAGTCCAGACCGAAAAGCGCATGATGTTCCTGATCCTGGCGCTGATTGTGGCCGTGGCTGCCTTCAATCTGCTTTCCTCGCTGGTCATGACGGTCAAGGACAAGCGTTCGGATATTGCCATCCTGCGTACCCTGGGTGCCAGCCCGGCATCGGTGGCGCGCATCTTCCTGGTGCAGGGGGCGCTGATCGGCATTGTCGGTACCGTGCTGGGCGTGGCCGGCGGTACGCTGGTGGCTCTCAATGTCGATGTTATCGTGCCTGCCATAGAGCGGCTGCTGGGTGTGCATTTCATTCCGCAGCAGATCTATTTCATCAATCAGTTGCCGTCCGATCCGAGAGCGCCCGATATCCTGATGATCGGTGGCGTGTCTCTGCTGCTGTCTTTCGTGGCAACCCTGTATCCGAGCTGGCGCGCCTCGCGTCTGCAACCTGCGAGCGTGCTGCGCCATGACTGATCGTTCCGTTTCCATTGCCGCGTCCAGCCAGGCGGGCGGACAGTTACCCGTGGCCCTGCGTGCCGTCGATGTCTGCAAGGCCTACGATGAGGGGCCGGTCCGCATCCAGGTGCTGGATCACGTTAATCTCAGTGTCGCTGCCGGTGAAATGGTTGCGATCATCGGTGCCTCCGGGTCCGGCAAGAGCACGCTGCTGCATATCCTGGGGTTGCTTGATGCGGCCGACAGTGGCCGTGTCGAGGTTGCCGGGGTGGCGGGCATGGGGCTGTCCGAGTCGCAGCGCAGCGCCTTGCGCAACCGCAGCCTGGGTTTCGTCTACCAGTTCCATCACCTGCTCAATGAATTCTCTGCCGTCGAGAACGTTGCGATGCCGCTGATCGTGCGCCGCATGCCGCGCCATGAGGCGCGGGCACAGGCGCTGGCGGTACTGGAGCAGGTCGGGCTGGCAGCGCGTGCCGAACACTATCCGGGCCAGTTGTCGGGGGGGGAACGTCAGCGTGTGGCGCTGGCACGGGCGCTGGTGACGCGACCCGCCTGTGTGCTGGCCGACGAGCCGACCGGCAATCTGGACCGTCATACGGCCCATGCCATGTTCGATCTGCTGGAACGCCTCAACCGGGAATCGGGCACGGCGTTCATCATCGTGACCCACGACCCGGAGCTGGCGTCGCGTGCCGGTCGTCGCCTGGTCATGAGCGAGGGGCGTCTCGAGGCAGAGCAGGTCTGAAATACAGACCTGGCAAAGGGGTGGATTCGCTTGCACAGGCGCTCTGCCCCGCCATGACTGGACTGTACGGATGCTGATAGATACGCACTGCCACCTCGATGCACCGGAGTTCGATACGGACCGTGCGGTGCTGATCCAGCAGAGCCTGCAGGCAGGTGTTGATCGCATCGTGATTCCTGCCGTGGCCCGCTTCAATTTCGAGACAGTGCGCAATGTGGCCCATGCGTGGCCCGGTGGTGCCTATGCGCTGGGCATTCACCCGCTATATGTGCATCGCAGCGAAGATGCCGACCTGATAGTATTGCGTCAGGCCATCATGCAGGCCATGGACGATCCCCGCTTCGTGGCGATTGGCGAAATCGGGCTGGATTTTTTCGTGGCGGACATTGCTGTTGGGGCGGCACGCGCGCGTCAGGAACATTTCCTGAAAGCCCAATTGAAAATGGCCGCCGAGTTCGGCCTGCCGGTCCTGTTGCATGTACGCCGTTCCCAGGACAGTGTGCTCAAGTACCTGCGGCAGACGACGGGGCTGCGTGGCGGCATTGCCCATGCCTTCAACGGCAGCGAGCAGCAGGCCCGTGCCTTTATCGAACAGGGCTGTGCTCTGGGGATAGGCGGGGCGATGACTTTTGAGCGGGCTTTGCGCATCCGCCGTCATGCCGCCCAGATCGATCTGGCACACCTGGTGCTGGAAACCGATGCACCGGATATCCCGCCAGCCTGGCTGGGGCGGGATCAGGCGGGTGCTGTGACCGCTGGATTGCAGCGCAATACGCCAGCCGAGCTGGCCGGCATTGCCCAAGCGCTGGCAGCGCTGCGGCAGGTGCCGGTGGAGACGATCCGGGTGGCGACGACTGCAGCTGCTTGCAGGGTGTTGCCGAGATTGGCTGGGGCAGTGACGCAGTCTGTCTCGCAGGAGCGGGTCATATCGGACCAACATGGCGCACTATGTTGAAAGGGTATGCGAAGTCATGGGTACTGGCTTCCTGTAGCCGCAAGAACAGCCGCGCCCAAATGACGCACTGAACACTTCATCTCCCATCTTCCCGGCTAGCATGCCGGCAGACGGTGGGAGATCCAATGACAGGTCGAGGAGCGGCAGTCGTGTTCGTGCTGGGCACGGCCTGGGTACAGCATTGGTCGGCCTTGCCGCCTCGACCGCTGGCCTGGGGATGCCTGTTGCTTGCCGGGCTCTGGAGCCTGGGTTGCTGGTGCCGGGCTGCCTGTCTCCAGCGTCGCGACCGCGCTGGCTGCCACCGGCGGCGACTCTGGCAAGTTGCCGGACTGTGGGGCGCAGCATGGGGGCTGGCAATCGGGCTGGCGCATCTGCAGGCACTTGATCGCATGGCGCAGTCCCTGCCTGCCAGTGAACAGGATCAGGTCTTTCGGGTGGCACTGCGCGTGGTCAGCCTGCCCGATGCCGATGCAGGGCAGGTCCGGTTCGAGGCCGAGGTGCTGGACAGCCGGCCTGCGGGCTTGCCTGGACGTATCCAGGTTGTCTGGTATGCGCCTGGATACCGGTCGGTCGAACGAGGTGCTCCTGAGGGCGGGGGGGCAACCGACAGGGATGGGCAGGCTGGGGCCGAGTCGTCGTTGCCAGAGGTGGTGCCTGGGCAGGTCTGGAGCATGGCGTTGAACATGCGCAGCCCGTATGGCAGCCGCAATCCACATGGGTTCGATTACGAAGGCTGGATGTTCCAGAAGGCGATCCGTGCGGTGGGCACGGTGCGTGGTACCCCGGTTATGCAGGATAGTCATGTGGTGCCTTCGTGGTCGATCCGGGTGCAGCAGGTGCGGCATGCGGTGCGTGCGGGCATGCAGCATCATCTGGCCGGGTCACGCTACGGCGCAGTGCTGGTTGCCCTGGCACTGGGGGATCAGGCCGGCGTGTCGGCACAAGATTGGGCGACCTTCAATCGCAGCGGTATTACCCATCTGGTCTCCATCAGTGGACTGCATGTCACCATGGTGGCCGCGCTGGGTGGCGGGCTGGCGCTTTATCTCTGGAAAAGGCTGTCCTGGCGTGGGGTGCCGCTGGCTGCACGCTGCCCTGCGCAGATACCGGCAGCCTGCTGCGCCTTGTGGGTAGCCTGGCTGTATTGCCTGCTGGCAGGCTGGGGCGTGCCGGCCCAGCGGACATTTTTCATGCTGGCGGTGGTGGCTGTGTGCGCCTTGCTGCAACTGCCACTCAGCCTGTCGCGGGTATTGGCCCTGGCTGCAGTCATCGTGCTGCTGTTTGATCCGTGGGCGGTGCTGGCGCAAGGGTTCTGGCTGTCTTTCGGTGCCGTTGGCGTGCTGATGCTGGCGTCCCAGGGGCGCTGGCTGTCTCGTGATGCCGCGCAGGTCAGCCAACGAACACTACACTCCGGACGAGATGCTTCAGGCGAGGTACCCGGTACGGAAGCGGACCGGGCCTGGCAGGAATACGTTGAGTTGTTCAGCCCGCCAGCGATTGCCGTATCCCGTGCCGAGCGCTGGAATGTGGCATGCCGCCATGTCGCCCGGCAGCAGGTCAGCAGCTTGTGGCAGGGTACCCGGCTGCAACTGGCCATCAGCATGGCGCTGGTGCCTGTGTTGGCGGCCATGTTCCAGCAGGTGCCTCTGCTGTCGCCACTGGCCAATGCGTTGGCGATTCCGCTGGTCAGTTTTCTCGTGACACCGCTGGCATTGATCGGGGCGGCCCTGGGCATGTTGCCCGCGTGGGGACAGGGAATGGCGGCGCATGCGCTGGATCTGGGGCAGGCTATCTTCGTGGCGTTGATGTTGTGGATAGACTGGTTGTCGAGCTTCGAGACGGGGCTGCTGGATACGGCTGCAGCCCCGTGGTGGCTGACTTTGCTGGGGGTGATGGGAGCCATCATCCTGCTGCTGCCTGCGGGGGTGTTCGGAAAACTGTGCGGAGTGACCCTGCTGATGCCGGCCCTGTTCTGGCGGCCGGAAACGATGACCCCTGGGAGCTGGAGCCTGACGGCGCTGGACGTGGGGCAGGGATCGGCCATTGTCGTGGCAACAGCGCGGCATGCGCTGCTGTTCGATACGGGGCTGCCCTATGGCCCAGGGAGTGATGCAGGTGAACGGGTGGTGTATCCCTATTTGCGGGCAAGTGGTATCACGGGTCTGGATGTGCTGGTGGTTTCCCATGCCGACAGCGATCATTCGGGCGGCTTGCCAGGGCTGCTGCGGCATGTCCCCGTGCGCTACGGTTTTGCCTCGTTTGATCTGGCCGCACAGCGCTTGCCGGCGGATGCCGGGTTGCCATCGCACAGATTGCCTTGTCGGGCAGGGATGCACTGGGAACTGGATGGTGTCCGATTTCGCTTTCTGCATCCGCAGGGCACGGACGCGCTGCCCATTCGCTCAGGCAATGCCCAGAGTTGCGTGCTGCAGGTCGAGGGGCAGTATCACCGTGCATTGCTGACGGGCGATATCGGTGTGCAGGAAGAACGTCTGCTGGTTGAAACCGAGGGGCAACAACTGCGCAGCGAGGTGGTGCTGGCAGGCCATCATGGGGCGCGGACATCGTCCGGCAATCTGTTCGTCCGTGCGACGGCGGCGCGCCACGTTATAGCCCAAAGCGGACGCTTCAATCGGTTCGGACATCCGCATCCCGATGTCGAGCAGCGCTGGCAGCAGGCTGGCGCGAGATTCTGGCGTACGGATCTGGAGGGGGCCGTGATGGTACGCTCCGATGCGACCGGTCTGGCGGTGCAGGCCGAGCGGCAACGGCGGCGGCGTTACTGGCAGGGGAGCATGCCTTGATCCCTGCCGAACAGTCTATCGCGGCGTGTCCTCGCCCAGCGTTTCTTCTTGCCCGTAGTACTTGACGCCGATCTTGATGCGCTCGCGGCCATGCTCGCGACGCCAGCGGTTGGTGTCGCGCAGCGAGTACACGCAGCCGCAGTATTCCTGCTGGTAGAACTCTTCGCGCTTGCTGATCTGGATCATGCGCTGAGAACCGCCGCCCTTGCGCCAGTTGTAGGCCCAGTAGACCAGGTCGGGGTAGCGGGCAGCGGCACGTTCGCCGCAGCCGTTGATCTGGTTCATGTCTTTCCAGCGCGAGATGCCGAGGGCGCTGGTCAGGGTATCGAATCCATGCTCGTGTGCATAGAGCGCAGCACGCTCGAAACGCATGTCGAAGCAGACGGTGCAGCGTTCGCCACGCTCGGGGGCGTCTTCAAGGCCCTTGACACGGTCGAACCAGTTGTCCATGTCGTAGTCGGCATCGATGAAGGGAATGTTGTGCTTCTGCGCGAATCGGATGTTTTCTTCCTTGCGGATTTCGTATTCGCGCACCGGATGGATGTTGGGGTTGTAGAAGAAAATGCTGTAGTCGATGCCCGAGGCCGTCATGGCTTCCATGACTTCGCCGGAACAGGGCGCGCAACAGGAGTGCATCAGCACTTTGCTGCGGCCTTCGGGCAGCTCGAGTTTGGTACGTTTGAAATCGGTCATGGCTCTGTCCGGCGCAACGGGCCGGCCTGGGCTGATGGACAATCCTCCATTATCGCATTCTCAGCCCAGCACATGTTGCCAGAGCGTCCTGACCTGTTGTCGTTCCGTATCGAAGCGGCCCGGATCGATGCGCGCCTTCTCGGCACCCTGCAGGCGCATCCGGTGTTGCATGGCACGATAGGCCCGGTAGGCATCGGCCACACGCTGTGCCAATTCGAGCGGGATCAGATCGGCTTCGCCCGCCAGCCGCAGGAGCGTAATGTTGCCCAGGTTGTCCAATAGTTCCGGGTGCACCCGGCTGTGCAGCAGGACCAGGTATTGCACGATGAATTCGATATCGACCATGCCACCGCTGTCGTGCTTGAGGTCGAACAGTTCGCTGCGATTGGGATGGCCTTCGTCGATCTTGACCCGCATGGCGCGGATTTCGTCGGCCAGATTGGCGGGGTCGCGTGGCAGCAGCAGGATCTCGCGTCGGATCTGCTCGAAGCGGGCTCCCACGTCGGCGTCGCCGGCTGCGAAGCGTGCCCGGCTGAGTGCCTGGTGTTCCCAGACCCAGGCATGGTTGCGCTGGTACTGCTCGAAAGCGTCCAGCGGCAGCGCCAGCAGGCCGGCATTGCCGTCGGGACGCAGGCGCAGATCGATTTCGTAGAGCCGGCCGGAAGGGGTCATGGTCGAGAGCCACAGGCTGAGGCGCTGGCCGAGCTTGGCGTAGCGCTGGCCGGCCAGTTCATGCGCGTCGTCGTAGAGAAAGACCAGGTCCAGGTCGGAGGCGTAGCCCAGCTCCTTGCCGCCCAGGCGACCATAGGCAATCACGGCGAAATGGGGCGTTTCGGGGTAGGGCCAGTTGCGATAGAGGATTTCCGCCAGCAGCATGTCGGCCAGCGCCGAAAGCTGGTCGGCCAGTGCCTCGACGCTGAGCAGGTTTTCCAGGTCCTGGGCCAGCAACTGGAAGCTGATCTGGTGTTTGCTGTCACGCAGCAGATCCATCTGGTGCTCGACATCCGGCTGTCCGTCGGGCAGCCGGCAGGCATCGAGTCCGGCCCGCAGTTGCTGGCCGACCTGCGTCATGTCGATCGGTGCCATCAGGGAGTGCCAGTCGAGCAGGCCGTCGAGCAGCAGGGGGTATTGCATCAGGCTCTTGGCGGCCCAGGGGCTGGCCGACATCAGGCGGGCAATGCGTACCAGCGTACCCGGATATTCGGTCATCAGGGTCAGGTAGACGCTGCGCTGGGCGATGTGTTCCACCAGGTCGAACAGACGCGTGAGCGCCTCCCAGGGTGCATCGGTCTGGGCGGCTGCCTGGACCAGCTCCGGCAGCAGGGCTTCCAGGCGGCGGCGGCTGGTTTCCGGCAGGCGGCGGATGCGGGAACTGCCCAGCAGCGCTTCGGTGCGTTCGATGACGGCTTCTGTCTGGTCAGGAAAATGTGTCTGTATCAGGCTGGCCAGATCGTTGTCGGTACGTGCCTTGTCAGCAGGCAGGCTGCTGTGTGTCGGCAGGCTCAGGCAAGGTGCCGGCTCGCCGGATTCCATGCCAGCCAGTCTGAAGACATCGCGAAAGGCGGTCTCGACCACCGTGCGATGCTGTCGCAGTGTGTGTTCGAAGTCATCGTGCGACAGGCCCAGCGCCTCGGCCAGGCGTGCCCGCTGGGCGGCTTCGGCCGGCAGCAGGTGGGTCTGTTCGTCTTCGCGGTATTGCAGGGCATGTTCGGTGCGTCGCAGAAAGCGGTAGGCCTGTTCCAGCGCATCCGCCGTGTCGTGTTGCAGCAGGCCGGCCTCGCGTTCGGCGTGCAGCGACTGCAGCAGATTGCGGGTCTGCAAGGTGGGCATGCGTCCGCCGCGCACCAGCTGGAAAAGCTGGGCGATGAATTCGATCTCCCGGATACCGCCGGCACCCAGCTTGACGTTGTCGCCGGTTTCCAGACCGCTGCGGCGCAGGGCACGCAGTTGCCAGTCCTGGCGGATGCGCTCGCGCAGGTCGCGCAATGCCGACAGAGCATCAAAATCGAAGTACTTGCGATACACGAAGGGGCGACGCAGGCTTTCGAGCTGTTGCTCCTGTACCTGGGGCTGACTGTCGTCAAACGCCTTGCAGGGCATCAGCCGGGCCTTGAGCCAGGCATAGCGTTCCCATTCACGGCCCTGGGTGACGAGATAGCGCTCGAGCGCGCCCAGGCTCCAGGCCAGTGGCCCCGAATCGCCATCCGGCCGTAGCCGCAGGTCGGTCCGGAACACATGGCCCCAAGCTGTGTTTTCGGAGAGAATGGGCATCATGCGCCGCGTCAGCCGACCATAATATTCATGATGGCTGATGCGGCGTGGTCCGTCCGTTTCGCCTTCTTCGTCGTAAAGCATGATCAGGTCGATGTCGGACGAAACATTCAGCTCGCAGCCGCCCAGCTTGCCCATGCCGACGATCATCATTTCCTGGGGCAGGTTGCTGCCCGGCGCGCGTGGCATGCCGTGGGTCGGTCGCATTTCCTCGACCACCTGCCGGTAGGCGGCATTCACGGCAAGATCCGCCAGTGCCGTCATGGCACCGGTGACTTCCTCGAGAGAGGCCTGTCCTCCCAGGTCGCGTGCCATGATGGCGAGGAAGGTCTGCTCACGCAATCGCCGCAGCCAGACGGCGGCGTTTTCATGTGGCTGCTGCTGGCGCAGGGTGTCGTACCAGTTTGTCAGGCATGCCCCATCGATGGGTACATGCAGATGCGTGGTCAGCCAGTCAGCCAGTTCCGGGCGCGCCTGCAGGCGACGATTGAAGTACCCGGACCAGGCGAGGGCGGGAGTGAGTTCGGCGGGCAGGCTGCTCATGAGGCGCTATGAAAGGAAAAGGATGTTCGCTGACTGTAGCAGTTCCGGCAGATGGGTGGCAGCCGTGGCTATGCTTTCAACTGTGCTCCGTAGCGGCGGAACATCATCGCGCACCACAGCAGTGCGGCCAATGCCAGTATGCCGCCGGCAATGCCGATATCGGCCAGCCCGCTGTGCTGGCTGACCTGGCCACCCAGCAGGGCACCCGCACCGATGCCGACGTTGAAAATGCCGGAAAAAATCGACATGGCCACGTCGGTGGCGTCCGGTGCCAGTGCCAGTACCTTGACCTGCATGCTCAGGGTGACGCAGAGGATGACCATGCCCCAGATCGCGCATAGCGCCAGCAATTGCAGAGGATGGTGTGCCAGCGGGTAGAGCAGCAGCAGGCAGGTGGCCAGCAGGGCGACGGATACCTGGGTGAACACGGCCGGATGCCTGCTGCTGTAGCGGCCGAACAGGACGCTGCCGATGATGCCGGCACCGCCGAACAGCAACAGCAACAGCGTGGTGGTCTGGCTGTCGAGGGCGGCGACACGCTGGGCAAACGGTTCGATATAGCTGTAGGCCGTGAAGTGCGCAGTGACCACGACGGCAGTCAGCAGATAGAGACTCATCAGTGCCGGGCGTCGCATCAGTTCGGGCAGGCTCTGCAGTGTGCCGGCCCGCAGGCTTGGCAGGATGGGCAGCAGCCGTACCAGTGCGATCAGGACGATCAGGGCCAGCACCGCGATGCCCAGGAAGGTCATGCGCCAGCCCAGTGCCTCACCCAGCATCCGTCCGAGCGGGATGCCCAGCACCATGGCCAGCACGGTACCGGTCGCCAGGATGCTCAGGGCCTGAGTGCGCTTGCCCTCAGGAGCCAGCCGCACCGCCAGCGAGGCTGTGATCGACCAGAATACGGCGTGTGCCAGCGCAATGCCGATGCGGCTGGCGACCAGCATGGCAAAGCTGTTGGCGATGCCGGAGACGATATGGCTGGCAATGAACAGAAGGAAAATGCCGACCAGCAGTTTTCTGCGTTCCATCTTGCCGGTCAGCAGCATGAACGGCAGGGAGGCCAGGGCCACGACCCAGGCATAGATCGTCAGCATCCAGCCGACCTGGGCGACAGGCATGTCGAAACTGGTGGCGATATCGGTCAGCAGGGCAACCGGGACGAATTCGGTGGTGTTGAAAATGAAGGCGGCAAAGGCCAGCGCGATGACCGGCAGCCATACGCGCATACGATCAGGCAGAGCGGACATGCTGTGTCAGCTCACATGCTTTGAGTAGCTATCGCGTTCCATCTCGCTGATCTGGACGGTCAGCGAGATATCCTGCTGACCAAGTGCCAGCAAGGCATCCATGACATGGCGGGACAGAGCCGTACGTTGTTCCAGGGTGCGACCGGACAACAGGCGGACTTCCACATGAATGAAATCCTGCTGTTGCTCGCCTGTCTGATAATCCTCGAAGGCCAGGGCCCGCGTCTTGATGTCCTTTCCCTGGAAAAGGCCGGAGGCCAGTGCGCTTGCGTAGACAGTCTGGATCAGTTGTGCGGGTGGAATCCGGCTGGCAAGCGGGCGGGAATAATGAACGATGCAGTGGGGCATGGCGTTTAGGGAAAAAAGAGGCTGAAAGGAGAACATCATATCCCAGCATGGTGCAGTCGCATACGGTTGTTCGTATATGGAAATTTGTGTGAATTTTCCGGGTCTGGCGATGTTTTCAGGGTATAAGGAGACACCTCGGAATCGTTTCCATTCTGCCCCGTTTTTTTGTGCCGATCCTGCTTAAATCCCTTCGCTGGCTGCTTGTGGCCGTGCTTGCCGTTTACCTGGCCCTGGCCGCGGCCATCCTGGTGCTGCGCTATTGGGTACTGCCCGATATCGGACGCTGGAAGCCGCAGATCGAGCAGATGAGCAGTCGGGTACTGGGCGTGCCGCTGACCATCGAGAAGATCGAGGCTGACTGGCGGGGGCTGCATCCTCAATTGTCCTTGAGCGGTGTCCGGATTGCCGGGGCAGATAACGCCACGATGCTGGATATCCCGCAGGCTGATGCCGTTTTCGCCTGGCGCAGTGTCCTGGCTCTGTCGCCACGCCTGTTGAGTCTGCGTATCGAGCGGCCGGATATCCAGATCCGACGCCTGGCGGATGGGCGTCTGAGGGTGGCAGGCTTCACGCTGGAGGCTGGCAGTCAGGATACGGGGCATTCGGGCCTGCCTGCGGGTTTGCAATGGTTGCTGGCACAGCGTGCCATGGTGGTCGAGCAGGCCAGCATCGAATGGACTGATGCACAGGGCAAGCTGCCTGCCCTGCGTATATCGCAGGCGACCTTTCAGGTCTACAACCGGGGTTTGAGGCACCGTTTTGCCTTGCGTGCACAACCGCCGCAGGGCATGGGAAGCCTGCTGGATATCCGGGGCGACTTTACACGCAGGCTGTTTGCCTTCGACGAACATGACCCGGATAGCTGGAAAGGGACGCTCTACGCGAGCCTGAACGATATGGATCTGGCCTCATGGCAGCCCTGGCTGACATTGCCGGTGAGCCAGGGTCGTGGGCAGGCGCAGGTCTGGCTGGATTTCGACGGCAGTCTGCCGACGCGCCTGACACTGGGGGCTGCGTTTCAGAACCTGGCCGGCGAGGTGGAGTCCGACCGTTTTGCGGCAGGCTTGCTGCAATTCGAACTGGATGGCCGCCAGGGGACGAAGCAAGACACCGTAGCACAGAGCGGCAAGGATGGGCTGACCTTGATGCGGGCCATCGAGGCCCGCCTGTCTGGATATGACTGGCAGGCCAGGGTGCGTGCCAGTCAGGCCGACCTGCATCTGCCCGAAGTTTTCGAACATCCCGATTTGCACCTCAATCATGCTCAGGCAGCGCTGGCGTTGCAGCGCACCGGCGAAGGCTGGACACTGACGGTCGAAGAGGCTGCGTTTCAGAACGCTGATGCGCACATTACCCTGCGCGGCAACTGGCGTTCCGGCTCGGGCGAGGCAGGCATGGCCGCTCTGCAGGGGCGTATCTTGCGCGCATCGATGCCGGCCATTCACCGTTATCTGCCACTGACCGTCAATGCCGATGCCAGACTGTGGCTGCGGGAGGGCCTGCTGCAGGGTGAGATTCGCGAAGCGGATTTCGATGTGCGTGGTGACCTGGCCTATTTCCCCTTCCAGGAGCGCGCCGATGCCGGCGATTTCAATTTGAAAGGGCAATTCCAGGATGCTGTGATCGACTACATGCCGGAGCCTCAGGACGGTACCCGCTGGCCGGCATTGCACGATTTGCGCGGGACATTCGGTCTGGCGCGTGCGGCCCTGTCGTTGCAGGTGGAAGCCGGACGCATGCCACTGGCTGGCGATGAGATTGTCCTGGGGCCAGTCTCGGCCCGTATTCCGAACATGGAGCATCACGCCACGCTGCTGCTCGATGGTCAGACCGAAGGGGCCGCTGCGACCTATCTGGCACTGGTACGTAGTTCCCCGCTCAATCACATGACGGGCGAAGCGCTCTCGGAAGCGGTGGGTGCGGGGCGCTGGAAGCTGGGGCTGGCCTTCGACATGCCGTTGCTGCATTCGGTCGATACCACGGTCAAGGGTGAAATCGATCCGCAAGGGGGCAGCTTCCGCTATATGGATGATACGCCCGAGATGACGGCACTCTCGGGACGCGTGCTGTTTACCGAAACGGGCATTGCCATGGAACAGGTGGCTGGCCAGACGCTGGGCGGGCCTGTAAGAATCAGCGGCAAGCTTGGGCCTCGCGATCCCGGACTTCTGTTCGAGGGGCAGGCAAGCGCTGCGGGCCTGCGCGATTTCATGCCCATGCCCGCGCTCAAGCGGTTGAAAGGCGGGTTCGATTGGCAGGGCCGTATCCTGCAGCGTGGTGATGACTGGACGCTGTCATTGTCGAGCAGTCTGCAGGGACTGGAAGCCGACATGCCCGCACCGCTTGCGAAGACGGCACAGGAAGCATGGCCGCTGGAGGTGCGCTGGTCTACACCGGATGCCACTGCCCAGAAAGCGGCAACAGCCAATCCGGATCTGCGCTGGCTGACCGTGCAGGCAGGCGACGATCTTCGTCTGGTTCTGGAGCGCAATGTGCGCACACCGGGGCCGACCTATTTCCGACGCGGCATCATCAGCTTTGCGCGTCCGGCCGATCTGCCGGGCAGTGGCCTGGCACTGGCCGTCAAGGCCACTCATGTGGATGTGGATGCCTGGGAGCAATGGCTGGATGAAACCACGCTGCCGCCAGTGAAAGGATCAACCCGGCAGCCCTTGTGGCCCGTGCTGGATGCGGTGAGCGTCGAGACACCCAGCATGCATCTCAGCGGCCTGAATCTGCAGGATGTCCAGGCCAGGGCTCGCATGCCGCAGCAAGGTGTCTGGGAGGCCCAGATCGCGTCGCGCCAGATGACCGGTACGGCCCACTGGAAGGAATCTGCCGGCGCGGTCTCGGGTGAGGTGGTGGCGCGCTTGCAACGGTTGTCGCTGGAGCCCATGGAAGATGACGACAAGGAGAGCCTGAGCACCGAGTTTTCGGACCTGCCGGGTATCGATCTGCAGGTAGAGTCCTTCGCGTTGTGGGGGCGCGAACTGGGGGCGCTGCGGCTCAAGGGGCGTAGCCTGCAACGGCGGGCCGTGTGGCAGCTCGATGAATTGCGTGTCTGGAATGAGTCAGGCAGCCTGGATGCCAGCGGTGTCTGGCATCTGGCGCAGGATGCCGAGGGCGAAGATGCACGTGGCCTGACCGTGGATCTGAAGCTGGCGACCAGCGACCTGGGCGGCTGGCTGGACCACATGGGCTGGCCGGATCTGGTCGGCAGTGGCAGGGGTGTGGTCGAAGGGCGGTTGCAGTGGCGTGACTTGCCTTGGCACTATGATCTCGACAAAATCGACGGCAAGCTTTCGATTGCCCTGGAGCAAGGACGTTTCATCGGCGTCAATTCGCGCAGCGCCCGTTTGCTGGCGCTGCTGTCGGTCCAGTCGATCACCCGCCTGGGCAAGGGCGAAACCCCCTCGCTGGGGGTGCTGCAGTCCGGATTTCCGTGGGATACGATCAAGGGCCAGGTCACTTTTGCCAACGGTCTGGGGCTCACCGATGATTTGCGCGTGGCCGGGCCGGCCGCTACGATTCTGCTGGCAGGCAGTGCCAATCTGGTCGAACAGCAATGGAACCTGCAGGCCGTGGTGGCTCCGGTGCTGGACGTCAGTGGTGCGGCGGTGGCGACGGCACTGGCGGTCAATCCAGTGGTCGGCATCGGTGCCTTGCTGACACAGTGGCTCTTCAAGGATCCTCTGGCACGGGCCATGACCACGGAATACCGTGTGGATGGCAGTTGGGATGATCCGCAGATCGAAGAGGCCAAGTAGTCATGCTTGTCCTGGCATCTTCATGAAAGTCTTATGGGTTGGGTGCGCGCCTTGTGCTGCGTGTTTCAGCCCGCGATCATGTCACGCCATATCCACCAGGCCAGCAGCAGCATGATGCCACCGGTGACGGCATCCAGCAGTCGCCACGCCCGGGGATGTGCGAATACCCCCTGCAGCCGCTTCCCTGCCAGTGCCAGCAGCAGGAACCAGACCAGACTGGCGCTGGCCGCACCCGTCACGAAGATCCATTTCAAACCGCCTTCCTGGCGGGCACCGATCGAGCCGATCAGGATGACTGTATCGAGATAGACGTGCGGGTTGAGCAGGGTCAGGGCAGCCAGGGTGCCCAGTACACGCAGCAGACTGTGTTCGCTGCGGCCGGCTGTGACCAGCGCGGCATCACCGCCATAGAGCGCCCGTCGCCAGGCAAACAGGCCATATGCCACCAGGAAACTGGCACCGCCTACGGCCATGTACCAGGTCAGTTCAGGGGCGTGGCTCAACAACTTTGCCATGCCGGCTACGCCCAGGCCGATGAGCAGGATATCGCTCACCACGCACCACAGTACACAGGCACGCACATGGCTGCCTTTGACCACCTGGCGCAGCACATACAGGTTCTGTGCGCCCAGTGTGGCGATGAGGGTAAAGCAGACCGTAAAGCCGGCCAGCCAGGTAGAGGAAAGGGTAAGGGCAGAGGTCCACATGGCCGGCATTATGGATATTGTCGATATTTAAGTAAAATTAATTATCCTAAGTAATATTAAGAAAATCTGAATGTTGGACTACCACGGACTGGAAGCCCTTGCCGCTGTCGTGAGGGAGGGAAGTTTCGAGCGTGCAGCTCGCCGGCTGCACATCACCCCTTCTGCCGTGTCGCAGCGCGTCAAGCAACTGGAAGAGGCCACAGGGCAGGTGCTGGTACAGCGCGGCAAGCCATGCGCGGGAACCGAGGCAGGCAGACGCCTCTGCCTGCACCTGGAGCAGGTGGCCCTGCTGGAAAACGAATTGCGTCGCAGCAACCCCGCACTCATGCCGGATACGGAAGCTCCCGCACCGTCGCTCAAGCTGGCGGTCAATGCAGATTCGCTGGCGACATGGTTCATGACAGCCATGGAGGCATTCAGTGGTGCAGGCAACGAACTGCTGGACATCAGCATCGATGACGAAAACCATACTGCGCAGCGCCTGCGCGAAGGCGAGGTACTGGCTGCCGTGACGGCCAGCAGCGGCAGCATTGCCGGCTGCAACGTCATGCCGCTGGGTGAGATGCGATATGTGGCGGCGGCCAGCCCGGCCTATATGGCGCGTTATTGCGCTGACGGCGTGACCCAGGAAGCCATGTCGCGGGCACCGGTGCTCGTATTCAGTCGCAAGGATCGCCTGCAGGATGGCTGGCTGGCGCATTACGGATTGGCCTCGCGGCGTCAGCCGCCACGGCATTTCATCCCTACGGTGTCGGGCTACGAGCGCGCATGCGAGGCGGGCATGGGCTGGGGGATGCATCCGACCGTACTGATAGGACGACAACTGGCGGAAGGGACCCTGGTGCAGATGGCCCCGGACATGCCGTTGCATGTGCCGCTGTACTGGGCGTATCCTCGTACGGCACAGGCCAGTCTCGAGAGGCTGACGCGGTGCGTGATGCGCGCTGCGTGCGAATGGCTGCACGAATCAGGCCGGGTGACCGAGGCAGAATGAAGGGGAGCGAGGAGGATGGGGCCGGGGGCTGAACTGCCCCCGGCTGAGACTGCGATGCATTGGCGCATGCAGGGCATGCATGCGCCGGAAGACATGCTTTATTTCTTCTTCATCATGTCGAAGAATTCGGCATTGGTCTTGGTGGAGCGCATCTTGTCCATGATGAATTCCATGGATTCGATCTCGTCCATGTCGTGGATGAACTTGCGCAGCACCCAGACTTTCTGCAGCAGGTCCGGTGCGATCAGCAGCTCTTCGCGGCGGGTACCGGACTTGTTGAGGTTGATGGCCGGGTAGACACGCTTCTCGGCCAGGCGACGCTCGAGGTGGACTTCGGAGTTGCCGGTGCCCTTGAATTCTTCGTAGATCACTTCGTCCATGCGGCTGCCGGTCTCGATCAGGGCTGTACCGATGATGGTCAGCGAGCCGCCTTCCTCGATATTGCGCGCTGCGCCGAAGAAGCGCTTGGGACGTTGCAGGGCGTTGGCATCCACGCCGCCGGTCAGCACCTTGCCGGAGGCCGGTACCACGGTGTTGTAGGCGCGTGCCAGGCGGGTGATCGAATCCAGCAGGATGACCACGTCTTTCTTGAGTTCGACCAGGCGCTTGGCCTTCTCGATCACCATTTCGGCGACTTGCACGTGGCGGGTGGCCGGTTCGTCAAAGGTCGATGCCACCACTTCGCCGCGCACCGTGCGCTGCATTTCCGTGACTTCCTCGGGACGCTCGTCGACCAGAAGCACGATCAGGTAGGCATCCGGATTGTTGGTGCTGATGGCGTGTGCGATGTGCTGCATCATCACCGTCTTGCCCGACTTGGGGCTGGCGACGATCAGGGCACGCTGGCCGTGGCCCAGCGGCGCGAAGATGTCGAGGATGCGACCGGTGAAGTTTTCCTCGCTCTTGATGTCGCGCTCCAGCCGCATCGGGCGGTTGGGATGCAGCGGCGTCAGGTTCTCGAACATGATCCGGTGCTTGATGGCCTCGGGGGCTGCGCCGTTGACCTTGTCCACCTTGACCAGGGCGAAATAGCGCTCGCCATCCTTGGGCGTGCGGACTTCACCTTCGATCGAGTCGCCGGTATGCAGGTTGAAGCGGCGGATCTGCGACGGTGAGATGTAGATGTCGTCGGTGCTGGCCAGATAGGAGGTTTCGGGCGAGCGCAGGAAACCAAAGCCATCGGGCAGCACTTCGAGTACGCCGTCGCCGAAGATCTGCTCGCCCTGCTTGGCGCGGCGACGCATGATGGCGAACATCAGTTCCTGCTTGCGCAGGCGGTTGGCGTTTTCGATTTCCAGGCCAGCGGCCATTTCCAGCAACTGCGAAACGTGCAGCGCCTTCAATTCATTCAGGTGCATGAGAGAAGAAGAGAAAAGAGAGAGTGATCAGTGCGGGAAAGTGCCGGCAGGCCGCGAGCGGGCCTGCGCAGACTGTGGTCGTGAGCCTTACAGGGCGCCGTCGAGAAACGCCTTGAGCTGCGACTTGGACAGGGCTCCGACCTTGGTGGCGGCCAGTTCGCCGTTCTTGAACAGCAGCAGCGTCGGGATGCCGCGCACACCGTACTTGACGGGGGCTTCGGGGTTTTCGTCGACGTTGAGCTTGGCGATGGTCAGGCGATCCTTGTATTCCTCGGACACTTCGTCGAGGATCGGGGCGATCATCTTGCAGGGACCACACCAGGCAGCCCAGAAATCGACCAGGACGGGACCTTGGGCCTGCAGGACGTCTGCCTCGAAGCTGGCATCGCTGACGTGTTTGATCAATGTGCTCATAATGTTCTGTTTGTTGAGTCAGATACGTATGCTGCCCCATGAGCAGCAGGCGGAAAATACGCCTGCCCTGTCGGGCCCGCCTGTCTGGCGGCGTCTGGAGCAAGGAATGTGTGTCCGAAAAGACCGCATCGCATGCGGTGCACGGAACCCGTACGGCAATCAGAATCGGCTGTACGAACTGCATTGTGCCACAAAATGTGGCCGGCCCGGTGCGCATTTTTGCCACCATGCCGCGTAGCCTTGGCAACTGTCCTTAAAATAGGGCGTTTCCGTCCACAGTTTTGGGGATCAGTTTGACGAGTCCATCGCGCTATACCGAAGAGTCGATCCAGGTGCTCAAGGGGCTGGAGCCCGTGCGGCAGCGCCCCGGTATGTATACCCGCACCGAGAATCCGCTGCATATCATCCAGGAAATCATCGACAATGCTGCCGACGAGGCGCTGGCCGGCCATGGCAAGCATATCCAGGTCACCCTGCAGGCCGATGGCGCGGTCGCGGTCGAGGACGATGGTCGCGGCATTCCGGTCGGCCTGCATCCCGAGGAAGGCGCGCCGGTAGTCGAACTGGTGTTTACTCGCCTGCATGCCGGCGGCAAGTTCGACAAGCATGCCGGCGAAGGTGCCTATGCCTTCTCGGGCGGTCTGCACGGCGTGGGCGTCTCCGTGACCAATGCGCTGTCGACTCGGCTGGAAGTGACGGTCTGGCGTGATGGCGGTGTGCATTGCATGGCCTTTGCCGGTGGCGAGGTGGTGCAGCCGCTGGCACCGGTCGAGGGGGCCAAGCGCAAGAAATCCGGTACCCGCGTGGTGGCTCGCCCCGATCCGCGTTATTTCGACAGCCCCAATATCCCGCTGGGCGAACTGATCCACCTGCTGCGCAGCAAGGCCGTGCTGCTGCCTGGCGTCAAGGTCTCGCTGAGTGTCGAGAAAACCGGCGAAACCCATCGCTGGCACTACGAAAATGGCCTGCGCGGCTATCTCGAAGAGGCCTTGGCCGGTACTGAATTGCTGATTCCGCTGTTCGAGGGGGCCCAGTTTGCCGGCAAGCACGACGAACAGTTTGCCCAGGGCGAAGGCGCGCAATGGATCGTGGCCTGGTCGGAAGAAGGGGCGGCTGTACGCGAGTCCTATGTCAACCTCATCCCGACGCCGGCAGGCGGTACGCACGAGGCAGGTCTGCGCGAAGGGTTGTTCGGTGCAGTCAAGGGGTTCGTCGAATTGCACAGTCTGTTGCCCAAAGGGGTCAAGCTGTTGCCCGAAGATGTATTTGCCCGTGCCAGTTTCGTGCTGTCGGCCAAGGTGCTCGATCCGCAATTCCAGGGGCAGATCAAGGAGCGCCTGACCAGCCGAGACGCAGTGCGGCTGGTCGGCGGGTTCGTGCGCTCGGCGTTGGACCTCTGGCTGCACAGTAATGTCGAATATGGCAAGAAGCTGGCCGAACTGGCGATCCGCCAGGCCCAGGCACGCACCCGTTCCAGCCAGAAGGTCGAAAAGCGCAAGAGTTCGGGCGTGGCCGTGCTGCCCGGCAAGTTGACTGATTGCGAGTCCAGCGATCCGTCCCGTACCGAGATCTTCCTGGTCGAAGGCGACTCGGCCGGCGGTTCGGCCAAAATGGGCCGCGACAAGAATTTCCAGGCGGTATTGCCGTTGCGCGGCAAGGTGCTCAACGCCTGGGAGGTCGACCGTGATCGGCTGTTCGCCAATAACGAGATTCACGATATCTCGGTGGCCGTCGGCGTCGATCCGCATGGCCCCGACGATACGCCCGATCTGAGCGGCCTGCGCTACGGCAAGATCTGTATCCTGTCCGATGCCGATGTTGATGGCTCGCACATCCAGGTGTTGTTGCTGACCTTGTTCTGTCGGCATTTCCCGCGGCTGGTCGAACTCGGCCATATCCATATTGCCCGCCCGCCGCTGTTTCGCGTGGACGTGCCGGCCCAGGGCAAGCGTCCGTCGCGCAAGCTGTACTGTCTGGACGCGCGTGAGTTGCAGATTGTCGAAGATAAGCTGCGCAAGGAAAACGTGCGCGATGGCAGCTGGAGCATCAGCCGCTTCAAGGGGCTGGGTGAAATGAGCGCCGAGCAACTCTGGGAAACCACCATGAATCCCGATACGCGCCGCCTGCAGCCGGTTGGCTACGGCGCGCTCGACCGCAGTCAGACCCATGGCATGTTCACCATGCTGATGGGCAAGGGCGAGTCGGCCTCGCGCCGTGCCTGGCTCGAAAGCAAGGGCAACCTGGCCGAAGTCGATATCTGACCCCATAAAGACACACAAGAGACGCATGCATGACTGATACCTTGCAACCCGAGCTGTTCGAGCCGGCTACCGGGCCGAACGACAGCATTACGCTGGGCCACTACGCTGAACGTGCCTACCTCGATTACGCCGTGTCGGTGGTCAAGGGCCGTGCCCTGCCCGATGTGGGAGACGGCCAGAAGCCCGTACAACGGCGCATTCTGTATGCGATGGAACTGATGGGCCTGTCGGCGGGCAGCAAGCCCGTCAAGTCGGCCCGCGTGGTCGGCGACGTTCTGGGCAAATACCATCCGCACGGTGACCAGGCTGCCTATGATGCACTGGTGCGCATGGCGCAGGATTTCGTACTGCGCTATCCGCTGATTGACGGGCAGGGCAATTTTGGCTCGCGCGACGGTGACAACGCCGCTGCCATGCGCTATACCGAAGCCCGCCTCACGCCGGTGGCGCGCCTGCTGCTTGAAGAACTGGGCGAGGGTACGGTCGATTTCACGCCCAATTACGATGGCAGTCAGAAAGAGCCGGTGCAATTGCCGGCGCGCCTGCCCATGGTACTGCTCAACGGAGCTTCGGGGATCGCAGTCGGCATGGCGACCGAGGTACCGTCGCACAACCTGCGTGAAGTGGCCACGGCCTGCGTGGCCCTGCTCAAGACGCCCGATCTGGATGATGTCGCCTTGCAGACGCTGGTGCCGGGCCCGGATTTTGCCGGTGGTGGGCAAATCATCACATCACCTGAAGACATTGCCCACATTTACCGCACCGGTCGCGGCTCCCTCAAGGTACGGGCGCGCTGGACCTTCGAAGAACTGGCGCGCGGCCAGTGGCAACTGGTGGTGCAGGAACTGCCGCCGGGTGCTTCCTGCCAGAAAGTACTGGAAGAAATCGAGGATCTCACCAATCCCAAGATCAAGGCCGGCAAGAAAAGCCTGAGCCAGGATCAGCAGCAGACCAAGGCCAAGCTGCTGTCGCTGCTTGATACGGTACGCGATGAGTCGGGCAAGGATGCGGCCGTGCGGCTGGTGTTCGAACCCAAGAGTTCGCGTATCGACCGCGACGAGTTCGTCAATGTATTGCTGGCCCAGACCAGTATGGAATCGAGCGCGCCGATCAACCTGGTGATGGTCGGCAATGATGGCCGGCCTTGCCAGAAAAGCCTGCGCGACATCCTCCAGGAATGGCTGGCATTCCGCAACCAGACCGTGACGCGGCGCTCACAGTACCGTCTGGACAAGGTTACCGACCGTATTCATGTGCTGGAAGGGCGCATGGTGGTCTACCTCAATGTCGATGAGGTGATCGCTACCATTCGCGAGTCTGACGAGCCGAAGGCAGCATTGATACAGCGTTTCAACCTGAGCGAGCGGCAGGCCGAGGACATTCTCGAAATGCGCCTGCGCCAGCTGGCACGGCTCGAGGGTTTCAAGATCGAGCAGGAATTGTCCGAGCGTCGTGATGAGGCGCAGAAGCTGCGTGATCTGCTCGACAGCCCGGCAGCCATGCGACGCCTGATGATCAAGGAAATCGAGGCCGATGCCAAGCAGTTTGGCGACGAGCGGCGAACCCTGATCGAAGTGGCCGAGCGTGCCGTGGTCGAGGTCAAGGTGGTGGACGAGCCGGTGACCGTGATCGTGTCCCAGAAAGGCTGGCTGCGTGCCCGCCACGGGCATGGCCACGATGCTGCGCAATTCGGCTTCAAGGCGGGAGATGCGCTGTATGGTGCCTTCGAGTGCCGTACCACGGATACGCTGATCGCCCTGGGAGACAATGGCCGGGCCTATTCGGTGCCGGTATCGGCACTGCCTTCCGCGCGTGGCGACGGAGCGCCGATCACCACGCTGGCGGATGTCGAAGCGGGCTCGCGGATCCTGCATATGTTTGCCGGCGATCCGGCATCGCGCTGGCTGCTGGCTGTCGAACAGGGGCTGGGTTTCCTGGCGCGGCTGGGCGACATGAGTGGCCGCATGAAGGCCGGCAAGCAGTTTTTCAACCTCGAAAAGGGTGAGAAGCTGATGCGTCCGGAATCGGTGCCGGACGATGCCACGCACCTGGCGCTGGTCTCGGCCAAGAATCGCCTGCTGGTGGTGGCGCTGGACGAGATCAAGGCGCTGGCCGGCGGTGGACGCGGCACCATCCTGATGGGACTGGATGCCGGAGAGAAGCTTGGTCGCATCATCGCCATCGGTGCGGCTGGCCTGCGTGCCAGTGGTCTGTACCGCAATCGGGCCACCGAGGATGTCCTTGCTGGTGAGGCGCTGGAGCCCTATATCGGCAAACGGGCACGCAAGGGCAGGTTGCTGGAGGTGCGTCCCAAGCAACCTGAGTTGGTGGCCCTGTGGCCGGATGAGGCCGAGGCAGGCCAGGAGGGTGTGGCATGAAACTGAAAATGGCCAAGAATTCGCTGTTTGCGATCCTGTTGCGCAACCCCTGGTGGATCAGTGCCTGTGTGGCACTGGTCTTCGTGGGCGTCGCCTTTGCCGTGCTGCCGCCGGAATATGCCCCGGTGGGCGCGATCGGTGCTTTTCCATTTGTCGTGATCGCCGCGATTGCCGGTTGGAAGCAGATGCGTGCGCCTCGTCCGGCGCAGCTCGTGGCCGTGCGCGACGAAGTCGCCGCCATGAACTGGAAAGCCTTTTCCGCTCGTCTTGAACAGTCCTGGCGTGCGGCCGGCTATCAGGTGGAGGTTTCGCGCCAGGAAGGCGCAGACTGGCTGCTGCGGATTGAAAATCGACGCATCGCCGTGTCTGCCCGACGCTGGAAATCGGCGCATACCGGCCTCGAACCGCTGACTCGCCTGTTGCAGGCTGGCGAACAGCTCGAGGCCAATGAACGCTGGTATATCGCCCTGGGCCAGCCCAGCGAGAGTGCGGCAGCCTATGCAGCCAGGCAGAACATCAGGTTGATCGATGAGATAGGGTTGACACGAATTTTTAGTGCCAATATCATTTGAACTGAAATTAATTATGCAGCCACCTCAAACGAAACCTGCCGCCATGCCCGAAACCATTGGTATGCCCCTGCAAAGCTATGACGTTCGCATCCTGCGTGCCTTGCGCCGCATCACGCGGTCGGTGGCGCTGTATTCGCGCCAACTGTCGGCTTGCAGCCATATCACGGCACCGCAACTGGTCTGCCTGCGTGCACTGGTTGCAGCCGGGCATCCGCTCACGGCCACTGCCATCAGCAAGGAAATCCACGTCAGCCCCAGCACGGTGGTCGGCATCCTCGATCGCCTTGAGGACAAGGGGCTGGTCCGGCGTGAACGTGGTCGCGAAGATCGCCGCATCGTCTTTGTCAGCGTGACAGAGGCTGGTCGCACGCTGGCGGCAGAGGCACCGTCGCCATTGCAGAAAAAGCTGGCCGATGCGCTCAATGCGTTGCCGGAACTGGAGCAGGCCACCATCACGCTGTCACTGGAGAAGATCGTCGATCTGATGGATCCCGAGTCGGTGGCCAGCGGTGATGCCGGCCATGCTGCCGGCTCGCCCATTCTCGAGGTGCCGACCGATGGGACGGCACCCGAGTCCGGACTGGTGGTATGACGGGGGACGACCCTATCCTTCGTTCTCCTGGGCGCGCCGATGGCGCGGCCATTCAGCGCCTGGTGGCTGATTGTCCGCCGCTGGATCTCAATTCGACCTACGCCTATCTGCTGCTGTGCGAGCATTTTTCTGCCACCTGTGTGGTGGCGGAAGATGCGCACGGCCTGGCGGGTTTCATCTCGGCCTATGTGCCACCCGCCCAACCCGATACGCTGTTCATCTGGCAGGTAGCCGTGCATGAACGCGCGCGTGGCACAGGCCTGGGCGGGCGCATGTTGCAGTCTTTGCTGGAGCGTCCCGACCTGCAGGTGCAGGCATTGGAGACCACCGTGTCGCCCGACAACCGGGCGTCGCGCCGCATGTTTGAAAAACTGGCCGCAGCACAGGGCGCTGCGTTGAATGAACAAGTGTTGTTTCGTGCCGCCGACTTCGGTGGTGACTTTCATGAAGAGGAGTGCTTATTGCGCATCGGTCCGTTCTGATGCGTACCAGTTCCAGATAGACGCAAGGAGGAAATCATGGACTTGAAAATATTCGACCGGATGGAGTCGGAGGTCAGGGGCTACATCCGGTCCTTTCCGGTCATTTTCAGTCAGGCGCGGGGTTCCCTGCTGATCGATGAAGAAAAAAATGAATACATCGATTTTTTCAGTGGGGCGGGGACCCTGAATTATGGACACAACAATCCCATTTTCAAGGAAAAACTTCTTGAATACCTCGCTTCGGACGGGGTGGTACACGGGCTGGACATGGCAACCAGCGCCAAGAAGCATTTCCTTGAAACGGTAGACAGGGTACTGCTCAAGCCACGCAACTGGCGCTATACCCTGCAGTTCACCGGACCCACCGGCACCAATGCGGTCGAGGCGGCGCTCAAGCTGGCCCGGCAAGTCAAGGGCCGTCCCGGCATCGTGTCCTTCACACACGGCTTCCATGGCGTCAGCGCCGGTTCGCTGGCGGCAACGGCCAATGCCAAGTTCCGGCGGGCTGCCGGTGTCGCGCTCGACAACACCGTATTCATGCCCTATGACGGCTATTTCGGCCCTGATGTCGATACCATCAGCTATCTGGAGCGCATGCTGGAAGATCCCTCCAGCGGGCTGGACCATCCGGCTGCCGTGATCGTCGAGACCGTACAGGGCGAAGGCGGCGTCAACGTGGCGACACTGCGCTGGCTCAAGGAACTGGAGCGGGTCTGCCGACGCCATGACATGTTGCTCATTGTCGACGATATCCAGGTCGGTTGCGGACGGACAGGCAGCTTCTTCAGCTTCGAGGCGGCCGGGATCCGGCCCGACATCATTACCCTGTCCAAGTCGCTGTCGGGGTTTGGCCTGCCGATGTCGCTGGTGCTCTTCAAGCCGGAACTCGATGTCTGGAAGCCCGGTGCGCACAGTGGCACTTTCCGGGGCAACAATCTGGCATTCGTCACGGCGACCGAAGCACTGCGCCAATATTGGGCAGACGATCTGTTCACGGCAGAAATCCAGGTCAAGGAACGCCATGTGCGCGACTGGCTGGAAAATGTCGTGCACAGCTACCCCGAAGTCGGACTGGTGGCTCGTGGCCGCGGGCTGATCCAGGGGCTGGTCTGCCAGGGACAGCCGGGTTTGGCCAATCGCATCGCTGCAAAGGCATTCAGCCATGGCGTGGTGATCGAGACCTCCGGAGCGGAAGACGAGGTGCTCAAGTTGCTGCCTGCCCTCACCATCGAGTCCGAACTGCTGACTCGCGGGCTTGAAATCATCGAGCGCAGCGTGGCCGAGGCGCTTGCCGAACAACAGGTGTCCGGCAAGGTGCTCAAATTTGCGGGAGGCAAGCGATGATCGTCAAGCATATCGATGACATTACCGGTACCGCCGACGAGATCCGGGCAGACAACTGGGTCAGCAAGCGCGTGTTGCTGGGCAAGGATGGTATGGGGTTCTCGTTTCACGAAACCACAATCTTCCCGGGTACCGAAACGCACATTCACTATCAGAACCACCTTGAGGCGGTCTGGTGCATAGAAGGGGATGGCGAGATCGAAACCATTGCCGATGGCCGCAAGTATGCGCTGGGGCCGGGTGTGGTCTACGCACTTGATCAGCACGATGAGCATTGGCTGCGCGGGGGAACCCAGCCGCTGCGGGTGATCTGCGTCTTCAATCCGCCGCTGACCGGGCGCGAAACGCATGACGCGCAGGGGGTCTATCCGTTGCTGACGGAGGAGACACCATCATGATCCTTGCTGCCACAGACCCCTATGCCTCTCGCACTCAACGCGATTCGGCCATTGTCATGCGCCAGGAGCCGGTCGTCCATGGCGACGGACACTACGTCGATGCACTGGCCCAGGCGCAATTGCAAACCTATGAGCAGGATGGTTTCCTGGTGCTGGATGGGCTGTTCGAGAACCGCGAAGCGGAGCGCTGGCTGGGCGAAATCGAACGCCTGATGCATGCGCCGGATATCCGGGTGCGCGAAGAGGCCATCCGTGAGAAAGGCAGTGATGCCGTGCGCTCGATCTTTCGTGTGCATGACCTCAGCCCCATGCTGGGCAGGGTGATGCGTGACCCGCGCATCGCCGATATTGCCCGGCAACTGCTGGGATCCGAAGTCTATATCCACCAGTCGCGAGCCAATCTCAAGCCGGGCTTCAAGGGCAAGGAGTTCTACTGGCATTCGGACTTCGAGACCTGGCATATCGAAGACGGCATGCCGGCCATGCGTGCCGTCAGTTGCTCCATCCTGCTGACTGAAAACACGGTCTGCAATGGTCCGCTGATGCTGATTCCCGGCTCGCACCGGCAATTCGTGTCATGCGTGGGACGTACGCCCGATGCGCACTACAAGGATTCCCTGCGGCGTCAGGAGTACGGCGTACCGGATCCGATCAGCCTGCAACTGCTGGCAGAGCAGGGGGGCATCAGGGCCGTGACCGGTCGGCCGGGCACGGTGGTATTTTTCGATTGCAATACCATGCATGCCTCGGCAGGCAACCTCTCTCCCTGGCCTCGTGCCAACCTGTTCACGGTCTACAACAGCGTCGAGAACCGGCTGGCCGCACCCCGCTACGGGCTGGCCCCGCGTCCCGAGCACGTTGCCACGCGCGAGGCATTCGAACCACTGTAAGCCCGGCCCGACAACACGACCACATGTCCTGTCCAGGCAGGGTCATGCGGTCGTGTTTCCGTTCCGGCGCAGCTACCGGGACGGATTTATAATGCCCGCAATATTGTGCTGGGTCATGTGAGATATATGAGTTTTCAAGTAGCAGTGCAGCCTTCCGGGCATGTCTTTGCCGTTGCCGCAGGCCAGACGGTTCTTGATGGGGCCCTGGCTGCCGGCCTGGTGATTCCCTATGGTTGTCGTACCGGCGGCTGTTCGAGCTGCAAGGGACGCGTGCTGGCCGGTGAATATGATGCCGGTCCTGCGCCTGCCCAGACGCTGACGATCGATGAGCTGGGGGCGGGCTACACCCTGTTCTGCCAGGCCAGACCCCTGTCCGACATGCAGATCGAGGTGAGCGAGGTCAGGCTGGCGACAGATATCCAGATCCGCAAATTGCCGGTACGGGTGATCCAGCGGGAACCGCTGGCCGCCGATGTCATGCGTCTGACATTGCAATTGCCGGCAGGTGATCCATTCCGCTTCCATGCCGGCCAATATGTCGACGTGATCCTGCGAGATGGCAGTCGCCGCAGCTACTCCATGGCACGTGCGCCTCATGTCGATGGGCCGCTCGAACTGCATATCCGGCACATGCCGGGTGGCCTGTTCACAGATCATGTGTTCGGTGCCGGGGCCACCCAGATGAAGGATCGCGAGATCCTGCGCCTGGAAGGGCCTTTCGGATCCTTCCACCTGCGCGAGGACAGCCGGCGGCCCGTCGTGCTGCTGGCCAGCGGCACCGGATTCGCGCCGGTCAAGGCCATGGTAGAGCACATGATCCATGTCGGCATATCGCGCCCGGTCGTTCTCTATTGGGGCGGACGTCGTCCGTCCGACCTGTACCTGGATGCGCTGGCCCGTGAGTGGGCGCAGGCGCTGCCGGGTTTCCGCTATGTCCCGGTGATCTCCAATGCGCAGCCCGACGACGGTTGGCAGGGGCGTACCGGCTTCGTGCACCAGGCGGTCATGCAGGATATGCCCGATCTGTCCGGCAGCGAGGTTTACGCCTGTGGCGCGCCGGCCATGGTGGAGGCGGCCCGCCGCGACTTCATGACCCAGTGCGGGTTGCCTGCCGATGCATTTTATGCTGATGCTTTTACCTCTTTGGCAGACACCGCCGTGCAGGCAGGTTAAACTTTGCCAGCGCGTCTTGTTCGAGAGGAATCGCACACATGAAAGTCGCAGTATTGGGTAGCGGGATCATCGGCGTATCGACCGCCTGGTGGCTCCGTCAGGCCGGACATGAAGTGGTGGTCGTGGATCGCAGCCATGGCCCGGCACAGGAAACCAGCTTTGCCAATGGATCGCAGATCTCGGTGTCCTACGCCGAGCCCTGGGCCAATCCACAGGCACCTCTCAAACTGCTCAAGTGGATGCTGCGCGATGATGCTCCCCTGCTGTTCCGCCCACAGCTCGACTGGCGGCAATGGCAATGGGGGCTGGCTTTCATGCGCGAGTGCCTGCCCGGGCGTCTGAATCGCAATATCCGTGCCATGGTAAGGATGGCAGAGTACAGTCGCGGCACGCTGCAGCAGATGCGCTCGGCGCTGGGGATCGAATACGATCACCTGGAGCGTGGCATTCTCAATTTCTATACTTCCCACGAAGAATTCGATGCCTCGCAGAAATCGGCCAGCGTGATGCGCGATTTCGGCGTCGACAGGCGCATTGTGTCCGCTGACGAGGTTATCTCGATCGAGCCGGCGCTGGCACCCAATCGCAGCCGCATCGTCGGTGGCGACTACACTGCCGAGGATGAAAGCGGCGATGTGCACCTGTTTACCGTGGCATTGGCCCGCAAGGCCGAGCAGGCAGGCGTGCAGTTCCTGTACGACACGCAGGTCACGCGCCTGCTGCCCGAAGCCGGTCGTATCGCCGGGGCCGAATTGATCGACGCCGAGGGGGCCTACCGCACGCTGCGGGCAGATGCCTTCGTGGCGGCATTGGGCAGCCATACGCCAGCCCTGGTACGCCCGCTGGGGGTGTCCTGCATGGTCTACCCGACCAAGGGCTATTCGGCGACCTTCCGTGTCGTCAATCCCGAGCAGGCTCCCACGGTCAGCCTGACCGACAGTGCCCACAAGATCGTCTATTCGCGGCTGGGTGATCGCTTGCGCATGGCGGGTACCGCCGAGCTTGCGGGCTACAGCCGCACGCTCAACACGGCGCGTTGCGAGGCCATGAAGCAACTGGCCCGCGAGTATTTCCCGCATGCCCTGGATTTCGACGATGTCAGTTTCTGGAGCGGCCTGCGTCCGTCCACACCGTCCAACATCCCGCTCATCGGGCGTACGCGCATCAATAATCTCTACCTGAATACCGGCCACGGTACACTGGGCTGGACCATGGGGGTCGGATCGGGGCGTGCCCTGGCCGATTTGCTCAGCGGCCGGCAGCCCGAACCCGAGTTTCCTTTCCTGGGTGGCTGAGTTCCAGCCATCCGTTCTCGCGTCATCAACGTCTCTCTGGCGTCATACATGAATAATCATTCCAAACTCCATCGTCTGCCGCACGCGGTTCGCCTGTGGCGGCAGATCAGCGTGGCCTGCGCCGGGCTGTTCAGCTGCGCGGTCGTACAGGCTGCACCCGTGGATATCCAGGTCTGGCATTCACTTTCCAGTGCCAATCGTGCCGAGTTCGAGGAACTGGTCAAGCAGTACAACAAGGAACAGGACAGCGTTCACGTCAGCCTCAAGGGCTTTGAGACGCAGGCTGCATTGCAGGGCGAGGCCGGGGCGGCGGTGGCGGCCAAGCAGACGCCCAACCTGATCCAGCTCGATGACGAACATTCGCCCGAGGTGACTGCCCAGCATCGCGCCATCCTGCCGTTGCATACGCTGTTGTCGCGCAATCCGCTGCCTGACAGCGACTGGTTCCTGTCGCAGACGGCCGGTTTTACCCGTGACCGTCAGGGCCGCCTGCTGGCCTTTCCCTGGATGGCCGAAGTGCCGCTCATGTTCTACAACCGCGACCTGTTCGTCAAGGCCGGCCTGGATCCCAACGTTCCGGCCCGTACCTGGTCTGAATTGCAGGCCCAGTTGCTGGCCCTGCGCGACAGCGGCGTGATGTGTCCGTATGCCACCAGCAAGCAGGTATCGGTTCACCTCGAGAATCTTGCGCCGGTCAACAATCAGCTTTATTCGGCCAACAACAATGGTTTTGGCAACGGTGTGCCTGCGCTGCAGTTCAACGTACTGTACGCCCGCCACCTTGCCCTGATGTCGAGCTGGACCAAGTCGATGCTGCTGACCATGCACAGCAATGACCAGCAACCGGATGACCTGTTCGCCAGCGGCCAGTGCGGCGTCCTGACCAGTGGCTCCGGTGCGGTTGGCGCATTTCTTGCTGCGCCTGGGTTGTCATTTGGCGTGGCACCGCTGCCATATTATCCGCAGGCAACCAGCAATCCCGGCGCACCTTTCGTCAGCGGTTCGGCATTCTGGGCCGTGGCCGGCCATGGTCGCGACCAGGAACGCGCCGTCGTCGATTTCCTGGGCTGGCTGGCCAAGCCGGTCAACGCGGCACGCTGGCATCAGCAAACCGGTTTCCTGCCGCTGACCGAAGCTGCTTTCCGGGCCTCCGATGTGTCGTACTACGATCGCATCCCGGGTGCGCAAAGCGTTGTGAACAGCCTGAGCGGGCGTGGTGCCCAGGTCAGCCGCAGCTTCCGCCTGCCGCACTATGCGCAGGCCCGGGTGTTGCTGGATCGTGAACTCAACGCTGCGTTGCAGGATGGCGTCCCGCCTTCGCTGGCATTGAGCCAGGCAGCCTCGCAGGCCAACTCGGTGATGCAGCGCCGCTGAGTGCTGGGTTTGTCGTGAGTTGAAGGATGAACCGCCGCATTTGCGGCGGTTTTTATTTCAGTCGCATATGCAACAGCGGAAATGGTTGTCCCTGTCCATCGCGAGGTGATCGCCCCACGATTTCAAACCCCTGATGCTGATAAAACCCCACGGCATCAGGGTTCTGTTCATTGACATCCAGCTCTACAGCTTTCATGTGATGGATCGCATATTGCAGCAACTGCTTGCCGATGCCTTTGCCCTGTGCCTGTGGCGCGATGAACAGCATTTCAATCTTCGCGTTGGCAACTCCTACGAAACCGAGAATCGCGTGATGCTCGTCCCTGAAGGCGTGTAGTTCGACATGAATGAGATAGTGGTTGCGGATGCGGGGGCGGAGCCAGACGATGTCAGTTTCTTTGAGGAAGGTATGGGTTGCTCTGACGGAGGCCTCCCATAGCCCTGTGAGCGTATCGAAATCGTGTTCCTGCACTGCGCCGATGTTGCCTTTCATGATGAGATCCTGCCTGCTATAGGGGATGGTTTAGGCAGCCTTTGCTGCATCATATTCAATCCGCCGTCGACAGATACGTACTTTCCTTGATTTCTTCCATCACGATGCTGCTGCGGGATTCGGCCGCTGCGGGCAGGCGCTTGAGGATGTCGCCCAGCAACTGGCGATAGTCGCTCATGGCGTGCAGCCGTGCCTTGACCAGATAGTCGAAGTCTCCCGATACCAGATGGCACTCCATGACTTCAGGCACGTCGCGCAGTGCCTCGCGGACCTTGTCGAAGACGTTGCCGGACTTGGCGGAAAGCTTGATCTCCAGGAAGACCAGCAGGGATTTTTCCAGAGCGAGCGGATTGACCCGGGCATGGTAGCCGGTGATCACGTTTTCCCGCTCCAGGCGCTTGACCCGTTCTGCGCAGGGTGTGGCAGAAAGATTGACCTTGTCGGCCAGTTCGGTGATGGAAATGCGACCCTGGCGCTGCAGGATATCGAGGATCTTGCGGTCGGTGCGGTCGAGTTGGCGCATTTCACTTGTATCCAGGATGAGGGTAGCGTTATGGTAGTGGAACTGTCTGTATCCAGTCAAAAAAACAGTGATTGGCACTGCCCTGAATGGGCTAGACTTTCGATTTTCCCGTTAATCAGGATTTTTCATGCGACCCGCACGCGCCCGGATTGATCTATCGGCTCTCAGACACAATTACGGCGTGGCCCGGCAGACGCATGGCGGCCAGGTCATGGCGGTACTCAAGGCCAATGGCTACGGGCACGGTGCCATTCCCTGTGCACAGGCCTTGCAGCAGACGGCCGATGGTTTTGCCGTGGCTTTCGTGGCCGAAGGCGTGGCCTTGCGCGAGGCCGGCATCCAGGGGCCCTTGCTCAGCCTTGAGGGCTGTTTCGACATGGATGAACTGCAGCAATGCGTTGTCCTGGATATCTGGCCTGTCGTGCACCAACTGGCGCAGGTCGAGCAGATCGAACGTCTCGACCTACCTGCGGACCGGTCACTGCATGTCTGGCTGAAAATCGATACCGGCATGCACCGCGTGGGCTTTGCGCCCGACGCGGTGGCTGCCATCCATCGACGCCTGCTCGAGAGCGGCAAGGTCGGGCATATCACTTTCATGACCCACTTTGCGCAGGCCGATGACCTTGCCATCGAGGCCACCCAGCGCCAGATCGAACGATTCAACCAGGCCACGGCCGGGCTCGAAGGCGGGCGCAGCCTGAGCAACTCTGCTGCCATACAGGCCTGGCCGACGGCTTATGGCGATTGGGGACGGCAGGGAATTTCGCTGTATGGGGTGGATCCGGTCGAACAGACCCGGTCGCATCCTGACTTGCGTGCCGTGATGACGCTGGAGGCCGGCATCTTTGCCGAACGCTGGCTGGAGCCGGGGGATGCGCTCAGTTATGGCGCTACTTTTGTGGCCGAGCGTCGTACGCGTATCGGATTGGTGGCGCTGGGCTATGCAGATGGCTATCCGCGCAGTGCGCCCACAGGCACGGCAGTCTGGGTCCGGGGGCAGCGTACACGATTGGTCGGGCGTGTCTGCATGGACATGCTGATGGTCGATCTGACTGATCTGCCGGAGGCGGGTTCGGGCGATTGGGCCGAGTTCTGGGGGCCGCACATTCCCGTTGGTGAGATTGCCGCAGCCGTGGGCACAATCTCCTATGAATTGCTATGCAATGTCAAGCGGGTGGCATTCGAGTACCAGGGCTGAACCGCCTGCGCTAGACTGGCGCTTCTTATCTACGCATACAGGAGCGTCTCATGAATATCCTCGGATCCCTTGCTTCGGCTCTGGGCGGTGGCCAGTCCCCTCTGTCGGCGGCGAGCCTGCTGCCTGCTCTGATCGAACAGATCAAGAAATATCCCGGCGGTCTGACTGGTCTGATCGAGAGTTTCCGTAAAGGGGGACTGGGCGAAATCGTGACGTCGTGGATCGGTTCCGGCCAGAATCTGCCGGTCAGTGCCGATCAGTTGCGCGCTGTGTTGCCCGACAGCATGATTGGCGCACTGAGTCAGGCCTCGGGCCAGGACAATGGTTCGGTGCTGAGCCTGCTCACATCGCTGTTGCCGCAAGTGGTGGACAAGGCCACACCGGCTGGGCAGCCTGACGAACAGGCCCTGAATTCCGGCGGTTTGCTGGGGGCCTTGTCCGGTCTGCTCAAGTAGGCACAGGAAGGGTGCCAAGGAAGGTGGACGGCGGGATCAGAAGCCGTTCCCGCCTTCGGTAGCGATGCTGGCCCGCCGCGGGCTGTCTGTTGTCAGGCAGTCGGTGCGGACTGGAGCAGATGGCGGCTGCGTTCGAGCGCGTCCTTCAGGTCCCAGGCAACGTGGCTGGCACCCAGCTTGTCCAGAAAGCCATAACGCTTCATTTCTATTTCGGGCTGCGCTGCCAGTCCGCATACCATCAGTTGGCTGCCTTTCTGCTGCAGGTGCTGACGCAGGTGATCGAGCGCATCCAGTCCGCTGGAGTCCAGCTTGACCAATGAAGTCAGGTCCAGGATCGTGATGGCTGGCGGTGGCTGTGTGGCGGCTTCGAGCGGCTCGATCTTGTCGGTCGAACCAAAGAATAATGTGCCGTACAGCGCCCAGACGTGCACCTGCTCGGCGAGGTCCGGAGCCTCCTGATCCAGAGCGATGCGTCGTACGTGTGTGGTCGCCGCCATGTGTACGATAAAGAATACGCATGCCAGTCCGAGGCCGACCTGTATGGCGACGGTCAGATCAAAGACCACCGTCAGCAGGAACGTCCCCAGCATGATGATGCGATGCGACAGCGGGAAGCGTTTCAGACTGGCAAAGGCACGCCATTCACCCATGTTCCAGGCGACCATCATCAGGATGGCGGCCAGCGCTGCCATCGGCACATGCACGGCGAGTGGTGCTGCGACCAGCATGATGACCAGCAGTGTCAGGGCGTGCACGCAGCCGGCAACCGGGCTTGTTGCGCCGGCGCGAATGTTGGTGACGGTACGGGCAATGGTGCCGGTGACCGGGATGCCGCCGAAGAAGGGCACGACGGCATTGGCGACGCCCTGAGCCATCAGTTCCTGGTTGGGGTCGTGACGGTCGCCTGTCATGACGTCGGCCACGCGTGCGCACAGCAGGGATTCGATGGCGCACAGCACGGCAATGGTAATGGTGGGCCCGAACAACTGCTTGACCGTGAGCCAGGAAAACTCGGGCAGTTCGAAGGGCGGCAGGCTCTGCGGAATGCCGCCGAAACGGTTGCCTATGGTATCGACGGGCAGTGTGAACAGCCAGGTGGCGAGCGTGGCCAGCACCAGCACCACGACGGTGCCAGGAATGCGCTGGAGCGTATTGTGCAGCCCCTGTGCCGGAAATGCCTTTGGCAGCATGCGGCGCGTGGCCTGCGCCAGGCGGCCTGGTCGCAATGGGTTGCCGGGACGCGGCCAGAGGGCCAGCAACAGCAGGCAGGCGGCTCCCAGTCCGACCGAAAAGAGCGATACGGTCTGGATGTGTGTACCGATGGCATGCAATTGGGAAAAGAAATCCGCTGGCACCTTGGCGATATTCAGCCCGAGAAAATCCTTGACCTGGGTCAGTCCGATCAGGATGGCGATGCCGTTGGTGAAGCCGACTACGATGGGCAACGGCACGAAACGCACCAGTGTGCCGAGCTTGAACAGGCCCAGCAGGAACAGCAGGATACCGGCCAGTATGGTGCTGATCAGCAGGTTGGCCAGGCCGTATTGCTCGATGATGCCGTATACGACCACGATGAAGGCACCGGCCGGGCCGCCAATCTGCACCCGCGAGCCCCCCAGCAGCGAGACCAGCAGTCCACCCAGCACGGCGGTGAACAGGCCGGCTTCCGGATTGACGCCGCTGGCAATCGCAAAGGCCATGGCCAGCGGCAGGGCGACGACGCCGACCGTGATGCCGGCACCGATATCGCGTCCCAGCCGGTCACGGCTGTAATGGCCGATGATCTTGAGCAGTTCTGGCCGGAAGCGAGCCAGGTGGAAGGCAGAAGCTTTCCGGGGAGAAGAGGATGTACGCATGATGAAGCCGATAACGAAAACGACTGACTGCGCTTGCAGTCAGTCGGTTGCACAACGGAAATCATGTCGCAGGCGTTCGGGCATGCCAGGATGTCTGGGCGCCAGCAGGCATAGGATTTTGTAAGTTTTCTTATTCTACGCCGTAAGTACGGTTTTGTGTGAAGATGCGTGATTTTGGCTGATTTTCATGGCCTTAAGTCTAATTGCGAAAATCAGCCGGGCGTGCATCAGGCCCTTGTCAGGCCGACGGTGGTACGAAACCCTGCGCCTCGACGTCGTGATCTTCGAACAGGAAGCGCACCATTTGCTCGGCAATGTATTTGCGGGCACGGGCATCGGCCAGATTGAGGCGGTTTTCGTTGACCAGCCGGGTCTGGATGCCGGTCCACTCTATCCAGGCTTCCTTGGAAATCTCTTGCCAGATGCGTTTGCCCAGTTCGCCGGGATAGGGGGGGTAGTCCAGCCCTTCGGCTTCGCGTTTGAGTTTGACGCATTGAATCATACGTGCCATGGCGTACAGGCTCCCATGTGAAAATTGAATCGGTGTCGATGCCTGATTGTACCCAAGCGGGCCTGTCAGAGCCGTTTGATGAAAATCAAGCTGTTGCGCGACGGATTGTAGGTGGTCTGCTTGCTCCTGGGCAGGTCACTGATGCCGCCGGGAGTGAAGCCGCGCTTGATGAACCAGTGCGAGGTGCGCGTGGTCAGCACGAACAGGCGCTTGACGCCTGCCGCACGGGCACGGCCCTCGATGTGGCGCAGCAGGATCTCGCCTTCGCCTTCGCCCTGCCAGTCGGGATGCACGATCAGGCAGGCCATTTCGGCCATTTTCTCGTCGGGATGCAAATACAGCGCCGCGCAGCCGTAAATGACGCTGTCGTGTTCCAGGACTGTGTATTTCTCGACGTCGCGCTCGATTTCGCCGCGGGCGCGAGGGACCAGCGTGCCGTCTGCCTCCAGGGGTTCGATCAGGCGGATGATGGCACCGACGTCGTCCATGGTGGCGGGGCGCAGGTCATCAAGCGTATCTTCGACGACCATGGTGCCCACGCCGTCGTGGGTGAAGACTTCCAGCAGCACGCTGCCGTCGAGATCGTAGGGCAGCAGGTGGGCGCGTGCCACGCCGCGCTTGACCGCCTTCGAGGCAAACCCCAGGTAGAAAGCGGTTTCCTCATCAAGCGTGCTGCCTGCCAGCAGGGCGTCGGCATCGGCGCGCGCCAGCTCGGTGTCGATGCCACCGCCTTCTTCCTGTACGCCACTGGAACCCGTCAGGAAAATGAGCTTCTCTGCGCGCAGCGCGATGGCGGCGGCCGTCGCCAGGTCGGCCATGTCGAGCGTGAAGGCCTCGCCGGTAGGCGAGAAGCCCAGCGGTGACATGAGCACGATGGAGTCATGCGACAGTGCAAACTTGAGTGCGTCCTGGTCGAGCTTGCGGGCGACGCCGGCGTGCCGGTAGTCGACGCCACCGATCACGCCAAGCGGGCGTGCGGTGACGAAATTGCCGGAGACGACGCGCACATGGGAATGCGACATGGGGGTATTGGGCAGGCCCTGGCTGAAGGCGGCCTCGATATCGAGGCGGATTTCGCCAGCAGCTTCCTTGGCGCATTCGAGCATGGCGGCATCGACGATATTGAGGCCGCGCGTGAGTTGCTGCGAATAGCCCTTGAGGCGCAATTGCTCGTTGACCTGGGGCTCCGAGCCGTGAATCAGCAGCAGGCGGATGCCCAGCGACGATAGCAGCGAGATATCCTGTACCAGCGCATTGAGGGCACCGGCCTGCACCAGTTCGCCGCCGAAGGCGACCACGAAGGTCTTGCCGCGAAAGGCGTGGACGTAGGGGGCCACCTCTCGAAACCATCGAACGAACTGAGCCGGCGCGAATTCGGGCGCATCGAGGGCTGAGTAGGTATCGGGCTCGGGGGTATCGGTCATGGCGTCGTGGCAGTCCGGGTCGGGGTTGGGGAGGACGGCATGTGCCGCCAGCGTATCCGTATTTTGATTGGCGCTTATTTTAGACGGATATGGAAGATGGCATTGTCTGAAATCAAAACCGCCTGCAGAAACAAAGCGGTAGAATTCAGCCCATTGACATGACACTGGAGCGTGTGCGAAATGAATGTGGACGTAGTCATCGTCGGGGCCGGCCCGACCGGCCTGAGCATGGCCCATGTACTTGCGCAGGCAGGCATTTCGGTGGCGCTCCTTGAGCGTCAGTCGCGCGCAGCGCTGGCCGATGCCGCCTTCGACGGGCGCGAGATCGCCCTGACACACGAGTCGCGTCGCTTGATGCAGGCCTGGGGGATGTGGGACCGCATTCCAGCCGAAGAAATTTCGGATCTCAAGCACGCCCAGGTGATGGACGGGTCTTCGCGCCATGGCATGCATGTCCAGGCAGAGGCAGGCAGCGAGGCCCAACTGGGCTGGCTGGTGCCCAATCACCTGATTCGCCAGGCGGCGTATGCCAATATCCTGGGCAATGAGCGCATCCAGTTGCTCGACGAGGTCAAGGTCGAGCGCGTATCGACCGACGAGCAAGGCTGCACGGTCAGCCTGGCGGATGGCCGCGTGATCGGCGGCAAGCTGCTGATCGCCGCCGACAGCCGTTTTTCCGAAACACGGCGGGCGCTTGGCATTCCTGCCCACATGAAAGATTATGGCAAGAGCATGATGGTGTTCCGTGCCCAGCACGATGTGCCGCACGGACACGTGGCCTGGGAATGGTTCGGCTATGGCCAGACCCGCGCGCTGCTGCCGCTCAACGGCAACCAGGCGTCGGTGGTGCTGACCCTGCCGCACAGCCAGATGCAGCAGTTGCAGGCGCTCGACGAAGATGCTTTCAATATCGATATCCAGCGCCGTTTCGAACACCGCCTGGGTACGATGAAACGCATCAGCGTCAGTACGGTGTACCCGCTGGTCGGCGTGTATTCCTCGCGGTTCCACGCAAGGCGCTTTGCGCTGATCGGTGATGCGGCCGTCGGCATGCATCCGGTGACCGCGCATGGTTTCAACCTGGGACTGACCAGCGTCAAGCTGCTGTCCGAGCGGATGCTTGCGGCACATCGTGCCGGCCAGGACATGGCGGCGGCCTCGCTGCTCGAGAGCTATACCTGGGCACATCGTCGCACCAGCCTGCCGCTGTACACGGCCACCAACCTGGTGGTGTCGCTGTACACCAATGACCGTGCACCGGCGCGCGTGTTGCGCAGCGCCGTGCTGCGCGTGGCCGATGCACTGGCACCTTTCAAGCGCATGGTGGCGTCGCAACTGACCGGCTGATCGTTGCTGTACCGCTACTGACGGGGGACTTTGCGCACCGATCGGGTGCGTAGCGTTTGCGCATTCCCCTGCAACGCGGTAAATTCGTTTTCTTGTATGTGCTTATTCATCAGTCGCACATGCATTGGCAGACAAGAACCCGGCCATCATCCGGGAACGACGCGCTAATACAACCTGCTGCGAGCCGCGCCACAAGCGTGTGATGCCACAGCTTCCGTTTCGACCTCAGGCATTCTCCGGAATGTTGCGATGCGCCCCGGGTGGTGCGCGCCGGGTCGGCAGGGCATCCAGGTAGCCCGGTTCCGTGAACCGTCAAGCCTTGATGTGCTGTTCCGATCAGCGCAAACCATGTTGCCGCCTTACCCTGGCAGGCAAGACTCGATGTCGCAAAGCCGGTTTTGAAAGGAATACAACATGGAAATCAATGGCGCCGAAATCGTCGTGCGCTGTCTGGCCGAAGAGGGCGTGACGCACGTCTTCGGATACCCTGGCGGCGCGGTGCTCTACATCTACGACGCGATTTACAAGCAAGAGCAATTCGAACACATCCTGGTGCGACACGAGCAGGCTGCCGTGCACGCGGCCGATGCCTATTCGCGCTCGACCGAAAAGGTCGGCGTGGCGCTGGTCACCAGCGGCCCGGGCCTGACCAATGCCGTGACCGGTATTGCTACGGCCTACATGGACTCGATCCCGATGGTCATCATCAGTGGTCAGGTTCCCACGGCAGCGATTGGCGAGGATGCCTTCCAGGAGTGCGATACCGTTGGTATCACCCGCCCCTGCGTCAAGCACAATTTCCTGGTGCGCGACGTCAAGGACCTGGCCGATGTAATGCGCAAGGCATTCTATATTGCCCGTACCGGCCGTCCCGGTCCTGTGCTGGTGGACATCCCCAAAGACATCACGGTGGCGCAGTGCAAGTACTCGCCGTCGCGCGAGGAAATCCACCTGCGCTCCTACATGCCTGTCACCAAGGGTCACCAGGGACAGATCAAGAAGGCCGTGCAGATGCTGCGCCAGGCCGAGCGGCCGGTGATCTATACCGGTGGTGGCGTGATCCTGTCCAATGCTTCCGAAGAGCTGCGACAACTGGTTGACCTGATGGGTGCACCCTGCACCAATACCCTGATGGGTCTGGGTGCGTTCCCGGCCAGTGATCGGCATTTTGTGGGCATGCCCGGCATGCATGGCACCTACGAGGCCAACATGGCGATGCAGCACTGCGACGTGCTGCTGGCCATCGGCGCGCGCTTCGATGATCGTGTGATCGGCAACCCGCGTCATTTTGCGCAGAATCCACGCAAGATCATCCATATCGATGTTGATCCGTCGTCGATCTCCAAGCGCGTCAAGGTCGACGTGCCCATCGTCGGCAACGTCCGTGACGTGCTGCAGGAGATGATCGAGCAGATGCGCACGGCACCCGAGGCACCCAAGGCTGGCCGCTTCGAGAAGTGGTGGCAGCAGATCGAAACCTGGCGCGGCAAGCAGTGCCTGGCCTACGAATCCTCAGATGAAGTCATCAAGCCGCAGTTCGTGGTGCAAAAGCTCTGGGAAGTGACCGGTGGCGATGCCTATGTCACTTCCGACGTGGGCCAGCACCAGATGTGGGCGGCGCAATACTATGGCTTTGACAAGCCGCGCCGCTGGATCAATTCGGGTGGCCTGGGCACCATGGGCGTGGGCCTGCCGTACGCCATGGGCGTGAAGATGGCACACCCCGATGCCGAGGTGGCCGTGATCACCGGCGAGGCCTCGATCCAGATGAACATCCAGGAACTGGCAACCTGCCGGCAGTATCGGATTCATCCCAAGATTATCTGTCTCAACAATCGTTTCCTGGGCATGGTGCGCCAGTGGCAGCAAATTGAATACGGTTCGCGCTATTCCGAGTCGTACATGGATTCACTGCCCGATTTCGTCAAGCTGGTCGAGAGCTTCGGGCATGTCGGTGTGCGCGTCGAGAAGCCGGGTGATGTCGAGGGCGCGTTGCGCGAGGCCTTCGCCCTGAAGGACAGGCTGGTGTTCCTGGACTTCCTGACCGACCGCACCGAGAACGTCTGGCCCATGGTCAAGGCAGGCCGCGGCCTGACCGAGATGATGATGGGCTCGCAAGAGCTTTGAGGAGACGACATGAGACACGTGATTTCTGTTCTCATGGAGAACGAACCCGGCGCGCTGTCGCGGGTGGTGGGGCTGTTTTCAGCCCGTGGCTACAACATCGAGACCTTGACCGTGGCACCGACCGAGGATGCCACGCTGTCGCGCCTGACGGTGGTGACGACCGGTTCGGATGCCGTGATCGAGCAGATCACCAAGCATCTCAACCGCCTGATCGACGTGGTCAAGGTGGTGGATCTGACCGAAGGTCCGCATATCGAGCGTGAGCTGATGCTGATCAAGGTCCGTGCCGTGGGCAAGGAGCGTGAAGAGGTCAAGCGCATGGCCGATATCTTCCGCGGCAGCATCATCGACGTGACCGACAAGTCCTATACCATCGAGCTGACCGGCGCGCAGGACAAGCTGCAGGCGTTCATCGATGCACTTGACCGCAGCGCCATTCTCGAAACGGTCCGTACGGGCGCATCCGGCATCGGCCGGGGTGAACGGGTACTGAAAGTCTGACGCAGCGCCGGTATGCAGGGTGGGTTGCCCTGTATGGCCGGTTCTGCAGCAATGCATATTCCATTTCTGAATCTGACTGAATACACAGGAGAGCACACATGAAGGTTTTCTACGACAAGGATTGCGATCTGTCCCTCATCAAGGGCCGCACCGTCGCCATCATCGGTTATGGTTCGCAGGGCCACGCCCATGCGCTGAACCTGCACAATTCGGGTGTCAAGGTCATCGTTGGCCTGCGCCAGGGCGGTGCATCGTGGAACAAGGCCGCCAACGCCGGCCTGGAAGTCAAGGAAGTGGCCGAGGCCGTCAAGGCTGCCGACATCGTCATGATGCTGCTGCCCGACGAGAACATCGCCGCCGTGTATCGCGACCAGGTAGCTCCCAACATCAAGGCAGGTGCCGCACTGGCCTTCGCCCACGGTTTCAACGTGCATTATGGTCAGGTCGTGCCGCGCGATGACATCGACGTGATCATGGTTGCGCCCAAGGCCCCCGGCCACACCGTGCGTGCCACCTATACCCAGGGCGGCGGCGTGCCTCACCTGATCGCCGTCTACCAGGACAAGTCCGGCGCGGCCCGTGATATCGCCCTGTCGTATGCCAGCGCCAACGGCGGTGGCCGTGCCGGCATCATCGAGACCAACTTCCGTGAAGAGACTGAAACCGATCTGTTCGGCGAACAGGCCGTGCTGTGCGGCGGTACCGTCGAACTGATCAAGGCCGGTTTCGACACGCTGGTGGAAGCCGGCTACGCACCCGAAATGGCCTATTTCGAGTGCCTGCACGAACTCAAGCTGATCGTCGACCTGATCTATGAAGGCGGTATCGCCAACATGAACTACTCGATCTCGAACAACGCCGAATTCGGCGAGTACGAGACCGGCCCCAAGGTCGTGACCGAAGAAACCCGCAAGGCCATGCGCCAGGCGCTCAAGGATATCCAGACTGGCGAATACGCCAAGAAATTCATCCTCGAACACGCTGCCGGTGCGCCCACGCTGACTTCGCGTCGTCGCATCAACGCCGACTCGCAGATCGAACAGGTCGGTGCCAAGCTGCGTGCAATGATGCCGTGGATCGCTGCCAACAAGATGGTTGACCAGACCAAGAACTGATCGTTCTCCAGGCTGTGCCGGGCCTTTGAGGCCTGGTATGGTGTGGATGCCATCCAAAACCCGGTGCCTGGAAAGGTGCCGGGTTTTTTGTTTTGCGATGACGCCAGTACCAGCAGTTTGCAGGGCTTATTGTCGTCTGGATCAGTATCGTCTCGGTATCGCTGGCCGAAGCGGTTCCGCACCTGCTACTGCGCCTGTAGAAACGCATTCAGCACCGGCAGTAGCCACTGTGACTGGCTTTCCTGCGCAGAGTGATCAGCGAATGGCAGATTCAGAAGCTTGGCCCCTGCCACACGGTCTGCCAGTTCGACGGCATTGGTGCGGGAGACGAGCGGGTCGTCATCGCCCCGCACGACCAGCAGGCTGGCGCTGATGGTACGCACGGTTTCGCCGGGGTAGCTCTCTTCGCTGTCGTCCAGCCAAAGTGTGCGCACCGCCGTCATCAGCCTTTCGAAATCAGGTTCCGGGTTCAATGCCAGGTAGCGATCGACCTCTTCAGGAAACATCTCGCGCCAATCTGCGGCGGTGATGCCCGCGTACATCTCGCGGGTCGGGTCGTTTGCCGACAACGCCCAGTGCGCGCCAATCGTAATGAGCTTGTCGATCCATGGAGTGCCGCTTGCGGCCAAGCGCAGGGCTGCGATGCCGCCATCGCTGTGGCCGATGATGCTGGCATTGGCCAATGCCAGATGCCGGACCACGGCTTCTACATCCTCTTGAATGCGCTTATAGGTTAGAGATGAAGAGCCGAGCGTAGATTTTCCCTGCCCTCGACTGTCGATGCCTACCAATCGATAGGTCTTGCCCAGGTGTGCTGCAAGCGTGTTGAAGCTTTCCACATCGCCGAGGCCACCATGCAGGAAGATCAGTGCAGGGCCGTCCTGATGGCCCTGCTGTTCGTAGTAGATGCGCGCGTCGTTGATTTGAAGATGCTCGCCGTCCCGATGATTGAAGACTGTCATGTTGTTGCCCTTGTACGGAATACCGTGGATGCTTGTACAGCATCAGTTTAGGCCAGCGGCCAATAGAAGTCTGGCGGCAATCCGGCCTCCGCCCGTTTTTCGTCGTTGAAAGGCGGCTTGAGTGAGCCCCGGAAGTACTGCCGCACCTTGTCATGGAAGGCTTCCTTGGGATCCCGGTCATATCGTCCGCACAGAAAATGGAACCACTTCGAACCATAGGCAACGTGTGCAACCTCTTCGGCGTAGATGGTTTCCAGTGCGGCAAGCGCGTCGGTCTGCCCAGCCTTGCGGAAAATCTCGATCATGGCGGGTGTCACGTCCAGCCCGCGTGCCTCCAGCACCATGGGCACGATGGCCAGCCGACCCATCAGGTCATGGGCCGTGTTCTCGGCAGATCGCCACATGCCGGCATGGGCAGGAAGCATGCCATAGCCACTGTCCTGTGCGATCAGGCAGTCGTTGACCAGATGGAAGTGTCGTGATTCGTCATCGGCGGCTCGAACCCAGTCGTCGTAGAAACCCAGGGGCATGGGGGTATCGGTAAAGCGGGCGATGATGTCCCAGTGCAGGTCGATGGCGTTGAACTCAATGTGGGCCACGGCGTGCAGCAGGGCGATACGCCCGCGTGGGCTGCCGGGATTGCGGCGCGGTACCTGGGTTGGCGACAGGAGTTCCGGATCCGCGGGGCGGGCCGGGTGGTCCGGGGCGGCAGCTTGACCGATTGGCATGGGAGTGCCACTGGCGCGGGCGTTTAGCCAGGCGCGGGCGTAGGCACGTGAGCGGGCTGTCTTCTGTGCAGGGTCTGCGGTGGTCAGGACATCGACCGCACAGGCGGCCAGACAATCGGGTTGACTGATATTCATCTGGCTGAGGCTGGTGATCAACATGCCTAGAGCATCACTTTATGAGTTCAGGCTACGCCATGCACGGCATGCTTCAAGATAGTGACGAGTATCCTGAGTCAGGCGCGCAATCCCCAGCAGGCGTGACAGTTCGAGTACGGGGTCTGCCGCATCTGCTATCTGTACTGCATGCTGATCTTCGACTGATGCGATTTCTGTGCGTGATATTTCACGTATCGTTCGGCCTTTCAATCCTCTGAAGGCGATACGATTTGCGGCTTGACCTGCACTCCACAGGAAAAGGGTCATGTTTTCAGTTGTGTTGTCCAGTAAAGGGTGCTGTTCGGCAAGGCGTTTCTGAATTCGACTGCCAGTGCGTTGCCAGCCATGCTCCTGGGCAATACGTCGAGCCAGTGCCGGGGCGGAAATCGGTGCTTCGCGGGCGACAATTTCCTGGACCAGGGTTGCCAGCACTGGGGTGTAATCGTGATCGAAGAAACGTTCAGGATCCAGGCTGCCTCTGGTAGTGGAGGAGGGTGAGGTCAGGCCGAGTGCTGATGCGTATTTCTGGAGGGGTGGGGAAGTGACGTCTGCTGTGTTGGTACTTATCGTCGTGTCAGACTCTGCCGTATCGGGAGTAATCGGATCGCTTTGTTGCGGCTGTGATTGTGTGTCTGGTGCTTCCTGGATGTCATTTGCGGATAGGATAGGAGATGCTATTTGCGCATTGGCTGCTTCTGCTTCTCGGCGGGCGCGGTCTTCTGCCAATGCTGCTTGCAGCGCTGCATCAATACGCTCTGCTGTGGCGGAGGGGTGCCGGAACCAATCGGTAGACCAAATGCGCAGTATGCGCCAGCCTAGTCCTTCAAGTACTGCCTGTCGAATCCGATCTCGATCACGAGCGGTCGCTGAGCGGTGGTAAGTGGCACCATCACATTCAACGCCAGCAAGCCATGCGCCGGCATGGTCCGGATGGCGGATACCCAGATCGATACGAAAACCGGATACACCGATCTGGGTATGCACCTCCCATCCCCTGTGCGTCAGTGCGTTATAAACAGCCTGTTCGAAGGGAGAGTCTATGCCGCCCACCGATCCTGCGTCTTGTGCTGCCAGTGCAATCGCACCCCGGTTGGCAAAATCAAGAAAAGCCTTGAGATCTTTGACGCCTCGGGCAGCAGTGCGGTTAAGGTCGATCTGGTCGGCAGATAGGGAGCTGAAAACATGCAATTCAGCGCGCGCACGTGTCACGGCAACATTGAGCCGCTTTTCGCCACCATCGTTATTCAGAGCACCAAAATTCATGGAAAGCTTGCCTGCGTGATCCGGACCGAAGGTAATCGAAAATAGCATGACATCGCGTTCATCTCCCTGGATGTTTTCCAGATTCTTGACGATGAGTGCTTCTTCCCTGTCATCCGAGAAAAACCATTCGAATTCAGGATTCGCTTGTCGCTCGGCATCCAGCAAATCCAGGATCAGACCCTGTTGCTGTACGTTGAAGGTGATGACTCCCAGCGTAGGACGTTCAGTTACGGGTAAGGTCAGCCATGAAGTGAGTCGTGCACGAATCATGGCGACGACGGCGCGAGCTTCGTCGGGGTTTGTGCGCCCTTGGCCGCGCATGTAGGCACCCTTGATTTTGTGCAGGCGTACCGCGCTGCCGTCAGCGTTGGGCGATGGGAAAGTGACCAGGCTGCCATCATAGTAGTGGTAATTCGAGAATGCGATCAGCGCTTCATCCCGGCTGCGATAGTGCCAGCTCAGCAAGTGGGTGGGGATGCCGGCAGCTCCAGCCTCG
>NZ_JBEFDG010000043.1:0-36638 GCF_040137905.1 Corticimicrobacter sp. | reverse complement strand
GGCAAAACCCAGGCCGAAGCCGACCAGCGCACCGAGCAGGGCAAAGGGGGAGGCTGCGGCACCTTCGCCCAGTCGGTACAGATGGGCGCTGATGCATGAGCCGGACAGGGCCATGCCCAGTCCGAAGACCAGGGCACCCGCCGCCAGTACCCAGCTGACCGGGCCGATATGGGCACCGGGCGGCAGCCGCCCCGGGACGGGCGAGGGCAGGAATGCGCCAAACAGCACGTGGTAGCCCAGCGTGCCGACCAGCAATGCCGCGACCAGGCCCAGCAGCCCCAGTGCGTTACGGTGCTCGAAGTAGTCGCGCATCATGCAGTAGAAGCAGAAGCGCGTGCGCTGCAGCACGATGCCGAAGGCCAGGCCCAGCAGCAGCGAAAGCGACAGCGTCCGGCCTTCGCCCGGCAGGTCGTGCAGGCGGGCTGCCGCATACAACAGCCCGCCCAGGAGGATCAGGGCGGGCAGGGCGCGGCGTGCAGTGATGCCGGATGCGGCCGCGCCAGGCATCAGGTGTTGCCCCAGACGGTGCCGGCCGGGTTGGCAATCGGCGACCCGACCGAATTGCCGTACTCGGTCCAGGAACCGTCATAGTTGCGCACATCGTAGCCGAGCAGTTTCTTCAGGGCGAACCAGGAGTGGCTGGAGCGCTCGCCGATGCGGCAATAGGTGATGATGGGCTTGGAGCCGTCCACGCCCACTTCCTCGTAGATGGCCTTGAGCTCCTCGACTGGCTTGAACGTGCCGTCTTCAGCAACCAGCTTGCTCCAGGTGACGTTGACGGCACCTGGAACATGGCCTGCGCGGACGGATAGTTCCGGTACCCCGTTGGGCGCAAAGATCTTGCCGTTGTATTCGTCAGCCGAGCGGATGTCGACCAGATGGGCATCCGATGCCTTGTTGGCGACGTCGCGTACGTCGTTCAGGTAGGCACGCAGCGCCGGGTTGGCAGTTTTGGCCGTGACATTGCCGGGCTGGGGGACAGGTGCGGCAGCCGACAGGGGGCGGCTTTCTGCCTCCCATTTCTTGCGTCCGCCATCAAGGATTTTCACGTTGTCGATGCCGTAGATATCGAAGATCCAGGCTCCCCAGGCTGCAAACCAGTTGTTGTTGTCACCGTAGAGGACGGTCACGGTATCGTCGTTGATGCCGGATTTGCGCAACAAGTCCTGGAATTGCGCCTGCGGCACGATATCGCGGGCGACCGTGTCGACCAGATCGGTGTGCCAGTTGTAGTTGACGGCACCGGGGATGTGGCCGCGTTCATAGAGTCCGGGATTGACGCTGACTTCGACCAGCCGGACCTTGGGGTTGTCGAGGTTCTGCTCTACCCATTCGGTGGTGACCAGATAGGGGCTCGCCGCCCAGGCTGGACTCGCCAGACCGAAGGCCGCGAGGGAGGCGGCAATGAGGCGCTTGAAAGACATGTCGTGACTCCTTTGATGGGTTCTCCGGATGGAGGAATCAGCTTAAGGAAACCGGATATTTCAGGGAACGATCAATTCCCAATATCGTTATGCCAGTAGCCGGCGGGGTTATCCCTTATTTTGAATTTCTTTCATTTTGCGTTAAGATGTTGTCTTCTTCATATAGAAATGTTCAATTTCGTCGGATTGCAGAGTCTTGCATTCCGGTGTCAATCAGGGTGCTTTCAGAGCACTGTTCGCTCGTATCCCGGTTTGTATCGACGGCCCGGCCGTTTTCCGCACAACCTTCCTGGCTCCCTGGCAAAGACTGCAGAACGATTCTGCATCCCGCTGGTGGGCGCATGTGTCATTCACGAGCACCATGAACCGACAGGAGGTCATCATGAAATCATCACACCTTGCCGCCACGCCTGTGCTGCTGGCTGGTTCATCCACGAAATTTGCCCGTACGCTGTGCGCAGCCGCCCTTGGCACTGTGCTGGCCGGCATGGGCGGGCAGGCGCTGGCCGCCCCGCAGTGCGAACTGGATCGCACGGTCAAATTTGGTGGCATGAACTGGGAATCCAACCTTGTCATCACCGATGTCGAGCGCGCCATCATCGAGAAGGGCTACGGTTGCCAGACCGAAGTCCTGCCGACCGAGACCCTGCCTGCCCTGGCTGCGCTCGAGCGCGGTGATCTTGATGTCAATTCCGAGATCTGGCTCAATAGCGTGGCCGATCCCTGGAAGCGCGCCGAGGCGACCGGCAAGGTCAAGCGCATCGGCGATGTGTTCATGGGTGGCGAAGCCTGGTTCATCCCGCGCTATACCGCCGAGCGCTTGCCCGAACTCAAGTCGGCTGCCGATCTGCCCAGGTTCAAGGAGCATTTCACTGATCCCGAGGAACCCTCCAAGGGCCGCTTCTATGGCTGCCCGGCCGGTTGGGGCTGCGAGGTGGTGAGCACCAATCTCTATCGTGCGCTGGGGCTGGAAGACAGCTACACGCTCTATTCCCCCGGTACCGGTGCGGCACAGAAGGCGGCGCTGACCTCGGCCTACAAGCGCAAGCAGGACGTGGTTTTTTATTACTGGTATCCCACGCCGCTGGTCGGTGCCATGGATCTGGTCAAGCTGGAGTTGCCTCCCTATGATGCCGACGCACATCAGTGCCTGACATCGCCGGATTGCCAGGACCCCAAGCCCAGCGCGTATCCTGAAAACCCGGTCTTCACGGCGGTCAACACGCAGTTTTCGCAACAGGCTCCGCAACTGACCGAGTTCCTGTCGCGCGTGTCGATCCCGCTGGGCGACATCAACGAAACGCTGGCCCACATGGAAGAAAGCGGCGATGACGCTGCCGACGTGGCCGAGTGGTTCCTCAAGAACAAGTCCGACATCTGGACCCAATGGGTGCCTGCGGACGTGGCCGAGCGCGTCAAGGCGTCGCTCTGATCCTTCCTGGATGAGCCATGACCGGGGCGCACGGAGGTGCGTCCCCGGTTTTTTGCGTTGTTGCCAGGCGGGCGACATCCACCCGCCGGGCGGGAGAAAAATAATATGTTTCCCGAATTGATTCCTGCGCGTACCTTGCGCACTGCCATCGACGGTTTCGTCGATGGCATCGTTACCAATTACGCCGATACGCTGGAAGCGTTGTCCAGGCCTATCCTGTCTATCCTGGTGTGGCTGGAACAGGTGCTGCGTGCCGCACCCTGGTGGGCCGTGGTACTGGTCGTCATTGCGGTGGCATGGCTGGTCAGCCGCCGTATCGTGCTCAGCCTGTCCATGGGGGCGCTGCTGTGTGTGCTGGGCGTGATCGGCCTGTGGGATGCCGGCATGCAGACGCTGTCACTGATGCTGATGGCGGCGGCGCTGTCGATCATGATCGGCATCCCGATCGGCATTCTCATGGCGCGCTGCAACTGGCTGCGCACCATTACGCTGCCCATATTGGACGTGATGCAGACCATGCCCAGCTTTGTCTACCTGATTCCGGTGGTCATGCTGTTCGGCCTGGGCAAGATCCCGGCGTTGATCGCAACGGTGATTTACGCCGTGCCACCACTGATCCGACTGACCGATCTCGGTATCCGTCTGGTTGATGAAGAAGTGCTCGAGGCCTCCCGTGCCTTTGGTGCCAATACGCGCCAGCAACTGTTTGGTGTGCAGTTGCCTTTGGCCCTGCCCAATATCATGGCGGGTATCAACCAGACCACGATGATGGCGTTGTCCATGGTCGTCATTGCTTCCATGATCGGAGCCCGCGGTCTGGGCTATGAGGTATTGCTGGGCATCAACCGACTGGAGGTCGGGCGCGGCTTGCTGGCCGGTATCGGTATCGTGGTGCTGGCAATCCTGTTCGACCGGATTACCCAGTCTTATGGCAAGCGTGTAAGCCATGGAGGACAGTCATGAGCAAGATAGAAGTACGCAATATCTACAAAATATTCGGACCCAAGCCGGAGAAATGGCTGGATGCGGCCAAGGCCGGCATCAGCAAGGAAGAACTGCTGGCACGCAGTGGCCATACCCTGGGCCTGCGCGATATCAGCCTGTCCATCGACGAGGGCAGCATCTATGTCATCATGGGGCTGTCAGGCTCAGGAAAATCCACGCTGATCCGCCATTTCAATCGTCTGATCGAGCCCAGCGATGGTCACATCCTGGTCGATGGGCAGGATGTGATGGGGCTGGGCAAACGTGATCTGGAGCAGTTCCGGCAAACCAAAATGGGCATGGTGTTCCAGCGTTTCGGCCTGTTCCCGCACCGAACCGTGCTCGACAATGCTGCCTATGGGCTGTCCGTGCAGGGCATGGCGCGCGCCCGGCGCGAAGAAAAGGCCCGCCACTGGCTGGAGCAGGTCGGGCTGTCGGGGTTCGAGAACCAGTATCCCAGCCAGTTGTCGGGCGGCATGCAGCAGCGGGTGGGCCTGGCTCGCGCGCTGGCGACCGACGCCGAGATCCTGTTGATGGACGAGGCCTTTTCCGCGCTTGATCCGCTGATCCGTCGAGAAATGCAGGATCAGCTCCTGCAATTGCAGAATCGTCTGAACAAGACCATCGTATTCATTACACACGATCTGGATGAGGCGCTGCGGCTGGGCAACCGGATTGCCATTCTCAAGCACGGGGAACTGGTGCAGGAGGGGGCACCCGAAGATATCCTGCTGCATCCTTCCAATGATTACGTGCAGGCTTTCCTGCAGGATGTGAACCGGGGCAAGGTGCTCAATGCCGCGCACGCATTGCCCGAGCGTGGCCCGCGCCTGACCCTGACCATGCGGACCCGGCCGGGGCATGCGCTGGAGCAGATGCAGGCGCTGCGCTACGACTATGCCCCGGTGCTCGACGGCAAGCGGCTGGGTGGTGTGTTGACCGTCGGCGCGGCGATCCGGGCCCGCAACGAAGGTGCCCGCGATATTGCAGGTTATGTCGATGACATGGCGTCGGTGCCGGCCTCGGCAGGGCTGGATGAGGTACTTGCCCAGATGCTGCGCAGCAACGAGCCGCTGGCCGTGGTGGGCGAGAACGAAGAGTTCATCGGACTGTTGTCGCGCAGCAAGGTCTCCGAACTGGTGGCACCCGCCATGCCGGATCATGCCGGTGTGGATGCCTCCACGGGTCATGCTGGCCAGGACTCGGCTGGCTCGGGGCACGGTGCCACGCCGAGCGGCGCTACAACGGCATAGTGGTGTATATTTCCGTATTCTTTTCAAGGCTCAACGGAGCATCGCAATGCCTTTCCTGCAGATCGAAGTCGCCAGCAAGCGACGTGAGTTCAATACACAGACCCTGTTGCAGTCCGTCACCCAGGCGGTCCAGGCTTCGATCGGCGCAGCCCTGCCGAGCATCCGTGCCACGCTGTCGCTGGTCGATCCCGACCTGACCATCGATGGCGGCACCATTGGCCGCGAGACGGCACTGGTGCGTATTTCTCTGCTCAGCGGTCGCTCGGAAGAACTCAAGGCCGCCCTGCTCAAGGCGGTGACGGCTGCGGTGGCCGAGAATACGGATGTGCCGGCCGATAGTGTGCGTGTCGTGCTGGGTGATATCCTCAACTACGATCTCGGATTGGTGGATGGCGTCAGCGCCAAGGCGCTGGGCCGCTAGGCGTGGCGCAGCGCAGGGGGCGGCAGGGCCGCAGGCAGCAGATGGACGAACCGACGCTTTCCGAGCATGAGGGTATCCGTTATCTCCATTTCAATACGGAATGGATACAGGGGGCGATGGAAATCGCCGAACCTGCCAAGCTGGTGCTGGAGTATGCGGCCCAGATGATGGCTTGGTTGCTGTTCGTTCCACCGCCTCGTGAGCCGCAGGCCATTGGTGTGTTGGGGCTGGGCGCAGGTTCGCTGGCCCGCTTTTGCTTGAAACATACTGATAGTACGGTTATCGCGGTTGAACGCAATCCGGCGGTGACGGCCATTTGCCAGACCTGGTTCAAGCTGCCACAGTCCAATCGAATGTGGATTGCCCATGAAGATGCGGCCCATTGGGTGTCGGACCCTGTGCAGCGTGGGCTGTGTCCGGTGCTCATGGTCGATCTGTACGATGCCCAGGCGCAGGGACCGGTGTGCGATAGCGTTGAATTCTATCGGGACTGTCGTGCGGTGCTGGGCGAGCGCGGTGTCATGGTCGTCAATCTGTTTGGCAACCATGACAGCTTTCCGCGCAACATGGCCAATATCGAGGCTGCCTTCGAGGATGGTATTGCACTGGTGCTGCCGGAAATAGATGCGGGCAACCGAATCGTGCTGGCCTTCCGGGGCATGTCGCCCCAGGTGGATGCGCAATTGCTGCTGGCGCGTGCCGAGGAAGTGGAGCGCCAATACGGTCTGCCGGCACGGAAATGGGCACGCTCCTGGCTGGGGCTGACACGCGACGTGCAGGCCTGAGACGCGATCTGGCTGGCTAACGGTTAATATTACATCTTGTCATGAGGGATCCATCCATGTCGTTCATTCGCTTTTCGCAGCGCTGGCTGGGGGCTGCCGCAGTCGGCCTGTGTACGCTGTCACCTGCGCTGGCGCAGGACAAGTCCGTGGCTGTACTGGCCATCGTCGAACATCCCGCGCTCGATGCCGTGCGCGATGGCGTGCGTCAGGCGCTGGCCGATGCCGGCTTTGAAGCAGGCAAGAACCTGCGCTGGCAGTATCAGAGCGCACAGGGCAATACCGGTACAGCCGCCCAGATTGCCCGCAAGTTCGTGGGCGACCGTCCTGATGCCATCGTTGCCATTGCAACGCCGGCTGCCCAGGCAGTCGTTGCCGCGACCCGTGAGATTCCCGTGGTCTATACGGCCGTGACCGATCCGGTGGCCGCTCAGTTGGTGCCCTCCTGGGAAGCGTCGGGCACAAATGTGACCGGGGTGTCCGATCAGCTTGACCTGGATGTGCAGATCGAATTGATCAGGCAGATTGCACCGCAGGCTGTGCGGGTCGGCACCATCTATAACCCGGGCGAAGCCAATTCGGTCGTGGTCGTGCGTCAATTGCAGGAATTGCTGCCACAGCACGGCATGCAACTGGTCGAGGCCGCTGCGCCACGCACGGTGGATGTGGCTACTGCCGCACGCAGCCTGGCCGGCAAGGTGGATGTCATCTATACCAGCACGGACAATAACGTGGCCTCTGCCTATGAAGCACTCTACAAAACAGGCGTCGATGCCAGGATCCCGCTGATTGCCTCCGATGCCGAACTGGTGTCGCGTGGTGCAGCAGCAGCGCTGGGTGTCGATTACTACCAGCTGGGCCTGCAGACCGGTGAGCAGGTCGTGCGCATCCTGAAGGGTGAAAAACCCGGCGATATCGCCTCCGAAACCAGCCGCAAGCAGGAGCTCTACGTCAACCCCGCTGCAGCGCAGGCTCAGGGGGCGGCATTGCCGGCTGCCTTGCTTGAAACTGCAGCCCACGTTGTCGAATAAGTACGCTGTTGCGTTGCATCGAGATTCATTTTCCAAGAGGAGCTGTCCATGTCGCTGGTCCATTCTTCCATTCGCCTGCTTGGCGCGCTGACGCTCGGCCTGTCGCTGGGCACTCCGGTGCTGGCACAGGACAAGTCAGTCGCGGTGCTGGCTATCGTCGAACATATTGCGCTGGATGCTGCGCGTGACGGTGTGCGCCAGGCGCTGGCCGATGCCGGTTTCGAGGAAGGCAAGAATCTGCGTTGGCAGTACCAGAGTGCGCAGGGCAATACCGGCACGGCTGCCCAGATTGCCCGCAAATTCGTGGGTGATCGTCCCGATGTCATCGTGGCGATTGCCACGCCTGCCGCTCAGGCTTCGGTGGCTGCCACGCGAGACATCCCGGTGGTCTATACCGCCGTGACCGACCCTGTGGCAGCACAACTGGTGCCGGCCTGGGAGGCCTCAGGCACCAACGTCACAGGCGTGTCGGATCAACTGGAACTGTTACCCCAGATTGAACTGATCAAGCAGATCGTCCCGGAGGCCAAGCGTATCGGCATTGTCTATAACCCGGGCGAAGCCAATTCGGTGGTCGTGATCAAACAGTTGCAGGAACTGCTGCCGCAGCATGGCATGCAACTGGTCGAGGCCGCTGCGCCGCGTACCGTCGATGTGGGCGCGGCTGCCCGCAGCCTGATCGGCAAGGTGGACGTGATCTATTCCACCACCGACAACAACGTGGTGTCGGCGTACGAGTCACTCTACCGGGTGGGGGTCGATGCCAAGATTCCGCTGATTGCGTCCGACTCCGGCAGTGTCGAGCGCGGTGCCATTGCAGCCCTCGGAGTTGGCTACTATGATCTGGGCCTGCAGACCGGGAGGCAGGTCGTGCGTATCCTCAATGGTGAAAAGCCAGGTGATATCGCTTCCGAAACCAGCAACAAATTCGAGCTTTACGTCAATCCTCGTGCCGCCGAGGCGCAGGGCGTGACGTTGCCCGAATCGGTACTGAAGTCTGCTGCCAAGATCGTGGAATAGAACGGGTCGTCGATGTCGCTATTTTCTTTGCTGGGTGCCCTTGAAATCGGGCTGATTTTCGGTCTGGTTGCCCTGGGCGTCCTGATCTCGTTTCGCTTGCTGCGTTTTCCCGATCTGACGGTGGATGGCAGTTTTCCCCTGGGTGGTGCGGTGGCCGCCACACTGATTGCGGCCGGGCATGATCCGTTTTTCGCGACCCTCGCGGCAGCCGGGGCCGGGGCCGTGGCCGGGATGATCACCGGTTGGCTGAACGTACGCCTCAAAATCATGGATCTGCTTGCCAGCATCCTGATGATGATTGCGCTCTATTCGATCAATCTGCGCATCATGGGGCGGCCCAATGTGCCGCTGATCATGGAGCCAACCATGTTCAGCATCCTGCAGCCTGCGGGCATGTCCGATTACGTTTTCCGGCCGCTTCTGCTGGTGGTCGTAGTGATCGCTGCCAAGTTGCTGCTTGACTGGTTTTTCTCGACGCAGACAGGCCTGGCCATGCGTGCAACGGGTTCCAACCCAAGGATGGCGCGCGCTCAGGGTGTGGCAACCGGTGCCATGGTGCTGGCCGGCATGGCGATTTCCAATGCCCTGGTCGGCTTGGCCGGGGCCCTGTTTGCACAGACCCAGGGTGGGGCTGATATTTCCATGGGAATCGGTACCATCGTGATCGGTCTGGCTGCCGTGATCGTGGGTGAGAGCATTCTGCCTGCCCGCAAGCTGGTCTGGGCGACTCTTGCCGTGATCATCGGGGCCATCGCCTACCGGTTCTTCATCGCATTGGCGCTCAATAGCGATTTCATCGGTCTGCAGGCACAGGATCTCAATCTGGTGACGGCGCTGCTGGTGACCTTTGCGCTGGTGTTGCCGCTGATCAAGCGCCGTTTTGCCGCCAAGAGGAAGAAGCACTGATGTTGCGCGCAGAAAATCTCTACCTTACGTTCAATGCCGGTACGCCGATCGAGACGCGTGCCCTGCGGGGCCTCTCGCTGCACATACCAGAGGGCCAGTTCGTGACGGTCATCGGCTCCAATGGCGCCGGTAAATCGACCTTCCTCAATGCTGTATCGGGCGACCAGCCCGTGGATGACGGGCGTATCGAGATCGATGGGCAGGACGTGACTGACTGGCCGGTATGGAAGCGTGCAGGCCGGGTGGCGCGGGTATTTCAGGACCCGATGGCAGGTACCTGCGAAGACCTGACCATCGAGGAAAACATGGCGCTGGCCTGGGCGCGAGGTCGCAGTCGCACGCTGGGACGCGCAGTGCGTGCCTCGATGCGTGAACAGTTTCGCGAGCATCTGGCCACGCTCGAGCTTGGCCTGGAAAACCGCCTGTCAGATCGTATTGGTCTGTTGTCGGGAGGACAGCGACAGGCCGTCAGCCTGTTGATGGCTGCGCTGCAGCCTTCGCGGATACTGTTGCTTGACGAACACACCGCTGCGCTGGACCCACGCACGGCTGATTTTGTGCTGGCGCTGACGGCCAGAATTGTTGCGGAGCACAAATTAACCGCTATGATGGTGACGCACAGCATGCGCCAGGCGCTCGATGTCGGTGATCGTACCGTCATGCTGCACCAGGGCAATGTTGTGCTGGATGTGGCGGGCGATACCCGCAAGGGGCTTGATGTACCGGATCTGTTGGCGATGTTCCAGCAGGTGCGCGGAGAAAAACTGGCCGACGACGCGCTGTTGCTGGCCTGAACACCCTGGGGATCGACATCGACGATGTGGCGATCCCGGGCGCTGATGTGTTCGGTATGCATGCCGGGCCGCCCGAAGGCGGCCCTTTTTGCCTTCCTGCTTTGTACTGAGACTCTTTTGTTAATCGAGTCTTAAAAAAAATAGTTTAAAGTTATTCGGTTACCCGACTAGCGTAGTCACCTTTTCCCGTGAGGATTCCATGCACGTGTCGTTTCGACAACTTTCAATTCCTGCCGGCGTCGTGCTGGCGCTGGCATTGGCCGGCTGCGGTGAGCAGCCCCAGATGAATCCCGGATTGCCGCAGGTCAGCGTGATTACCGTTCAACCTGAAACACTGCCCATGCGCACCGACCTTCCCGGTCGCGTTGACGCAGTACGCGATGCGCAGATCCGCGCACGCGTGACCGGCATCGTCCAGAAGATCGAATATGAGCAAGGCAGCGATGTCAAGGAAGGCCAGATCCTGTTCCGCATCGATCCGGCCCTCTACCGCGCCCAGGTGCGCCAGGCCGAAGCCAACCTGCTGCAGGCACGTGCCGACCTGAGCGCAGCTGCTGCGCTGGCCAAGCGCTACCAGCCCCTGGTCGAGGCGCGTGCCGTCAGCCGCCAGGAATACGACAATGCCGTTGCGGGTGCCAAGCAGGGTGAGGCTTCGGTTGCCGCAGCCCAGGCCGCGCTGGAAACCGCCAGGATCAATCTGGGCTACACCTCGGTTACGGCACCCATTGCAGGCCGCATCGGCGAACCACTGGTCACCGAAGGCGCACTGGTCGAGGGCACACAGGCCACCCAGATGGCATTGGTACAGCAGCTTGATCCGATCTATGTCGACTTCACCCAGTCTGTAGCCGATCTGGCCAAGTTGCGGCAGGCGCTGGCCAGCGGCCAACTGCAGCGTGTGGGTCAGAACGAGGCGCTGGCAACACTGGTGCTGGATGATGGCAGTGAATATGCCCGACCGGGCAAGCTGCTGTTCACGGGGGTCACGGTTGATCAGGCTACCAGCCAGGTCAAGCTGCGCGCTGAGTTCCCTAATCCCGACAATGATCTGCTGCCTGGCATGTACGTGCGTGTGCGCCTTGAGCAGGGCATCGAACACAATGCGCTGGCCGTCCCGCAACAGGCCCTGCAACGCACGCCGGATGGTGGCGTGAGCGTGGTCGTGGTCAAGGACAAGATGACCAGCCAGGTACCGGTCAAGACCGGCGGTATGGAAAATGGCCGCTGGATCATCACCGAAGGCTTGTCCGCTGGCGATGTCGTGGTAGTCGAAGGCTTCCAGAAGATCCGTCCGGGCGTGCCCGTGGTGGCCTCTGCCTGGAAGGACTCGGCAGATCCCGCTATCGGAGGGTCGCAGCTCCAGCAGTCCGGCCAGCAGTCTGAGGGTGATGCGCCTGCCGCACAGCCTGCCGAGGGCTCCGCATCCTGATGCGTATCCTGTTTCGTTGCGGGCAGCCTGGCTGCCCGCATGTTGAGCCCCTACATTAGAGCCAACACATGTCACAATTTTTTATCGATAGACCGATTTTTGCCTGGGTCGTCGCCTTGTTCATCCTGCTGGCCGGTGCGCTGGCGATTCCGAACATGCCGGTGGCCCAGTATCCCGATGTGGCACCGCCGACGATTGAAATCTCGGCGACCTACCCGGGTGCCTCCGCCGAGGACGTGGCCGAGTCCGTGACCAGTATCATTGAAAACGAACTCAATGGTGCCAAGGGTCTGCTGTACTACGAGTCGGTGAGTGACTCCAATGGCCAATCCACGATTTCCGTGACGTTCAGCCCGGGTACGGATCCTGACATGGCACAGGTCGATGTGCAGAACCGCGTGTCGAACATTACGGCACAGTTGCCATCGGCCGTGATGCAGCAGGGCCTGAGCTTCGAGCAGAGCAGCGCAGGCTTCCTGATGATCGTGGCCCTGTCTTCCGACGACAAGAACAGCGATGCCACGGCACTGGGCGACTATATTTCGCGAAATATCCAGAATCCTATTTCCCGGGTGCCTGGCGTTGGCAAATTCCAGTTGTTCTCGGCACCGCGTGCCATGCGCGTCTGGGTCGATACCGACAAGCTGATTGGCTTCAATCTGAGCGTCAATGACATCAATCAGGCGCTGGCTACCCAGAACGTACTGGTATCGGGAGGGGCGATCGGTGCGCCGCCCAATCCGGGTACGCAGCGTGAGGCGTTCACCATCATGGTGAACGGTCAGCTCAAGACTGTTGAGGACTTTGGCAATGTGATCCTGCGCGCCAATACCGATGGCTCGATCGTGCGCCTGCGTGATGTGGCGCGCATCGAGGTCGGGGCCGACAGCTACAACTTCGGGGCCCGCCTGAATGGCCAGCCTACGGCGGCATTCGCGATTTCGCTGACGCCCGACGCCAATGCACTGGAGACGGCCGAAGGAATCAAGCGCGAGCTGGATGAACTCTCCAAGTTCTTCCCGGCTGGTGTCAGCTATACGATTCCCTACAATACGGCACCGTACGTGCAGCTCTCCATCGAGCAGGTGGTGCATACGCTGCTCGAAGCCATGGTGCTGGTGTTTCTGGTGATGCTGCTGTTCCTGCAGAAGGTCCGCTACACCATTATCCCGACAATGGTGGTGCCGGTGGCCATCCTGGGGGCCTTTGCGGTGATGCTGGCGCTCGGATTCTCAGTCAACGTGCTGACACTGTTCGCCATGGTGCTGGCCATCGGGATCCTGGTCGACGATGCCATCGTGGTCGTCGAAAACGTCGAACGGATCATGGCCGAAGAAGGCCTGTCACCCAAGGAAGCGACCCGCAAGGCCATGCGCCAGATCAGCGGTGCCATCGTGGGGATCACGCTGGTGCTGGTGACGGTGTTCCTGCCGCTGGCTTTCATGAGCGGCTCGGTCGGGGTGATCTATCGTCAGTTCGCTGTTGCCATGGCAGTGTCGATTTTCTTCTCCGGTTTCCTGGCGCTGACCTTTACGCCGGCATTGTGCGCAACGATCCTGAAACCCATCCCCAAGGGCCAGCACCATGAGGAAAAGAAGGGTTTCTACGGCTGGTTCAATCGCAAGTTCGATGCCACGGTAGGTACCTATGAAGGTTGGGTCGGCAAGATTCTGGCCCGCAGCGGGCGCATGATCGTGCTCTACCTGTTGCTGGTCGCGGTGCTGGTCGTCATGTATATGCGCCTGCCATCGTCCTTCCTGCCGGTTGAGGATCAGGGCTATGTGATCAGCAATATCGAGTTGCCGGCAGGTTCGTCCGCCAGCCGTACCATGGAGGTGATCGAAGAGGTCGAAGCCTACTTCATGGACAAGCCTTACAAGGAAAACATGATCACGGTGCGAGGCTTCAGCTTCAACGGCAATGGCCTGAACTCGGCCATCGCTTTCGTGACCCTCAAGGACTGGAAGGATCGCAAGGGCTTCGATAATTCGGCCGAAGGCATTTCCTTCAATGCCATGCAGGATCTGCTGATGGGCATCAAGGATGCGCTGGTCTATACCATCGTGCCGCCTGCGATTTCCTCACTGGGCAATTCGAGTGGCTTTGACTTCCGCCTGCAGGATCGTGGCAATCTGGGTAATGCTGCACTGTGGGCAGCGGCCGGCCAGATGCTGGGTGAAGCGATGCAGAACCCGGTGCTGTCGCAGGTGCGGATCAATGGCCTGGGCTATGGTACGCAATTGCAGTTGAATGTCGACCGCGAGAAGGGGGCTGCGCTGGGTGTGGATTTCGCCGAAGCGGCCAATCTGCTGTCGACCGCAGTGGGTTCGTCCTACATCGGCAAGTTCCCCAACATGGGGCGCATGCAGAATGTGTGGGTGCAGGCTGAGGCTGACAAGCGCATGAACCTCGAAAACGTGCTGAAGATGAATGTGCGCAACAATCAGGGAGGCATGGTGCCGCTGTCGGCTTTCGTGACGGCCAGCTGGCCGCAAGGTCCGACCCAGGTTGTACGCTTCAACAGCTACGAGTCGATCCGGATCGGTGGTGATGCAGCGCCTGGTTACGCCAGCGGTGAGGCCATGGCCGAGATGGTGAAGCTCATGGATACACTGCCCAGTGGGTTCGGCTATGAGTGGAGTGGCGTTTCCTACCAGGAAACCCAGGCCGGCAACCAGGCTCCCATCCTGATGGCGCTGTCGCTGGTCGTGGTGTTCCTGGTGCTGGCAGCCCTTTACGAGAGCTGGGCCATTCCTCTGTCGGTGATGCTGGTGGTGCCGCTGGGTATGCTGGGCTCCGTCGGACTGGTGTCGGCACTGGGCATGACCAATGACGTGTACTTCCAGGTGGGGCTGGTGACCATCATCGGGCTGGCGGCCAAGAACGCCATCCTGATCGTCGAGTTTGCCAAGGATGCCTATGCGGCCGGTGGTGATCTCAATCATTCGACGATCGAGGCAGCCAGATTGCGTTTCCGTCCCATTCTGATGACATCGCTGGCATTCATTCTGGGCATGGTGCCGCTGGTCATGGCCAGCGGTGCAGGTGCCGCCAGCCAGCATTCGGTCGGTCTGGGCGTGCTGGGCGGGATGCTGGCCGCCACGCCGTTCGCCGTGATTTTCGTGCCGACGTTCTTTGTCGTGGTCATGAGCATTTTCAAGACGCGTCCGCGCCTGCTCGGTGCACAGGCCGAAGCCCATGCCCAGGAGCAGGAAGAGCGCCGCAAGGCCGCAGGCCTGCAGGTCGAGCGTGATAACGAGGAGGGCAAGGCATGAGCCGCGCCGTACGATCTTTCCGACTGACGGGGGCCGCTGCGGCGGCAGCCCTGGTGCTGGCTGGCTGCTCGCTGGCACCGACCTATGAACGCCCTGCCGCACCGATCTCTGCGCAATGGCCGGATGCCCAGGCTGCCAATGTGCAGGATGCGCAGGTGCCGGCTGCCGAGATCGGCTGGCGGGAGTTCTTCCGTGATGCCCGCCTGCAGCGGGTCATCGAGATCACGCTCGAAAACAACCGGGACCTGCGTATTGCATTGCAGCGAGTCGAAGAGGCTCGCGCGCAGTACGGCGTGCAGCGCGGTGAGCAGTTCCCGTCGATTGGCCTGGGGGCGCAGGGTACGCGCCAGCACGTGCCGCAGAACATGCGCGTGGGCGGGCCTGACTCCACGTCGATATCTTCTCAGTATCAGGCTGGCCTGGCCCTGACTTCGTTCGAGATCGATCTGTTCGGCAAGCTGCGCAACCAATCGGAAGCCGCGTTTCAGACGTTCCTGGCGACCGAGCAGGCGCAAAAGACGGCTCAGATCAATCTGGTTGGTCAGGTGGCACAGGCTTACCTGACGCTGCGCGCTGCCGAGTCCGAACTTGAACTGGTTCGCCAGACGCGCAAGGCACGCGAAGAATCTTTCGACCTGGTGCGGGCGCGCTATGAAGGCGAGGTGGCTTCAGAACTGGAATTGAATCAGGCTCGCAGCCTGCTCGACAGCGCTGATGCGACGCTGGCGGCACTGGACCGGACGCGCTCGCAGGCACGCAATGCCCTGACGGTCCTGATGGGACAGCCGGAGCCGGGTGACCTGCCCGAAGCGGCACCGTTTGATCGTGATCAGTTGCTGGCGTCCGTTCCGGCTGGCTTGCCGTCCGATCTGCTGGCCCGTCGTCCCGATATCATGGGTGCCGAGCATCAGTTGCTGGCTGCCAACGCCAGCATTGGTGCTGCGCGCGCAGCATTTTTCCCGACGATTTCACTGACGGGGTTGCTGGGTAGCGGCAGTGCACCACTTTCCGGCCTGTTCGAGGCGGGTTCGGGCATGTGGAGCTTCTCGCCGCAGATTGCCATGCCACTGTTTGCCGGCGGCAGTATCCGTTCGGGGGTGGCGCTGGCCGAAGCGCGCAACAACATCGCCGTGGCCCAGTACGAACAGACGATCCAGCAGGCTTTCCGGGAAGTCGCTGATGCCCTGGCGGGTGAAGCGACCTATGGTACGCAGCTCGATGCCCAGCGTTCTTTCACGCAGGCACAGTTGAAGACGCTGGATCTGTCCAATCTGCGCTACGAGAATGGTGTCGATAGCTACCTGCAGGTACAGACGGCACAGATCGATGCGCTGGATGCGCAGCGTTCATTGATCCAGACCGGCCTGGCCGCGCTGGTCAATCGTATCGAGCTGTACAAGGCTCTGGGTGGTGGCTGGAACGAGCAGACCGTGCAGTCCGATGCTCAGGTAGATGGCGAGTCTGGTGACGGTGGCAATGCCGTTGCCGACCAGGCTGCTTCCTCCTGAGACGTAAGCGTTCGCCATGACCGACCTGTTGCCTGATACGTCTCCCATCCTGGCGCCACCTGCTTTGCAGGTGGCGAGCGGTGCCATTGCCGGTATCGGCATGGATCTGCTGCGGATCGAGCGTATAGAGGCCGCACTGGCACGGCATGGCGAGCGTTTTGCGAGCAAGATACTGGGGCCGGACGAACTGCGTGTGTTCGAGGCCCGCAGCCGGCGTGATGCGCGGCGTGGCGTGCGCTATCTGGCCACGCGTTTCTGCGTGAAAGAAGCGTTTTCGAAAGCCATCGGCCTGGGGATGCGCCATCCCATGTGGTGGACGCGGGTCCAGACGCTCAATGCGCCCGGTGGTCGTCCGGTGCTGTCGCTGTCAGGCGAGCTGCGCGACTGGTATGCGCCCCGTTTCGGTGCGATGCATGTCTCGATTACCGACGAGTCCGACCTTGCCGCTGCCTACGTGATTGTCGAGACGCTGCGCGGCTAGGCTATTCACGCTAAAGTATCGCCTGTCGTGTCGGTCGGGCTTTGCACGCTTCCTGCGTGAGGGCCGTGCCGTCCGTAGACGAGAGAATCCATGCCTGTCGCCGTATCTTCTTCCCCGGTCCTGTACGGACCCGTCATGGCCGATGTGGCCGGACTGACCCTGACCGAATCCGAACGTACCCGTCTGCTGAATCCGCTGGTGGGGGGCGTGATCCTGTTTGCCCGCAATTTCGAAAGCCGTGCGCAGTTGTGCGCACTGACTGCCGAGATCCGGGCGCTGGGCAAGCCCCTGCTGATCGCCGTGGATCACGAGGGCGGGCGCGTACAGCGCTTTCGTACCGATGGCTTTACCCATCTGCCGTCGATGCGCAGCCTGGGCTGGCAATGGGCGCGTGATCCCATGCGGGCGCTGCGCCTGGCGACCGAAGCCGGCTATGTGCTGGCCGCCGAGCTGCGGGCCTGCGGCGTGGACCTGAGTTTCACGCCAGTACTGGATCTGGATTATGGTCGCAGTGCGGTGATCGGTGATCGTGCCTTCCACAGCGATCCCCAATGTGTTGCGCAGCTTGCGCGGGCACTGATCCAGGGGCTGGCGCTGGCTGGCATGGCCGCCTGTGGCAAGCATTTTCCGGGGCATGGCCATGTCGAAGCCGATTCACACCTGGCCATTCCTGTGGACGAGCGTTCGCTCGATGATATCCTGGCGCTGGATGCCGCGCCGTATGACTGGCTGGGTGACCAGGTGCTGCCCTCGGTCATGCCGGCGCATGTGATCTATTCTTCTGTCGATCCGAATCCCGCCGGGTTCTCGCGTTTCTGGGTGCAGACCATTCTGCGTGAGCGCCTGGGATATGACGGCGTGGTGTTTTCCGACGACCTCACCATGGAAGGGGCTACCGTGGCTGGCGACATCCTGGCCCGCGCCCAGGCCGCATTGGGGGCAGGTTGCGACATGGTATTGGTCTGCAATCGCCCCGACCTGGCCGAGGATCTGCTGGCACGCCTGGATGTCGCGCCCGATCCGGTTGCCTCGGCACGTATTGCACGCCTTGCACCGCGCTTTGCCGCGCCCGACTGGGATACCCTGCAGTCCGATCCACGCTACCGCCATGCCCGATCTCTCCAGCATCAAAGCCTGGCTGGCTGACCTGCCACACCTGCCCGGTGTCTATCGACATATCGATGCCTCGGGCGAGGTGCTTTACGTTGGCAAGGCGCGCGATCTCAAGCGTCGGGTGTCGTCGTATTTCCAGAAAACGCCATCCAGCCCCCGGATCGCGCACATGGTGGCGCGTGTCGAAAAGGTCGAAGTCACCATTACGCGCTCAGAGGCCGAGGCGCTGCTGCTCGAGAACAATCTCATCAAGCAGTTGCACCCGCGCTACAACATCCTGTTTCGCGACGACAAGTCCTACCCCTATCTGCTGTTGACCGGGCATGCGTGTCCCCGGGTGGTCTATTACCGTGGAGCGACCAGTCGTTCAGGTCAGTTCTTCGGTCCCTATCCCAATGTGTGGGCCGTACGTGAAACCATCCAGATTCTGCAGAAAGTGTTTCGCCTGCGGACCTGCGAAGATTCTGTTTTCGCAAACCGCAGCCGGCCCTGTCTGTTGCATCAGATCGGACGGTGCTCTGCGCCCTGCGTGGGGGTGATTTCGCCCGAGGATTACCACAATGATGTCAACCGTGCGGCCCGATTTCTGAATGGTCAGGCCCAGGACGTCATGACCGATATCGAGCAGCGCATGTACCAGGCATCGGAAGCGCTGCGTTTCGAAGAGGCAGCGGCACTTCGCGATCAGATGCAGGCGCTTTCCACGGTGCTGCATCAGCAGACCATGGAAGCCGGCAGCGAGGACACCGATGTGATCGCCGTGGCGGCCGAGGGTGGCAAGACCTGTGTGACGCTGGCCATGGTAAGGGGCGGGCGTCATCTGGGCGACAAGTCTTTCTTTCCGACCCATGTCGATGGCGACGAGCCGGGGACGGTGCTGGCGGCATTCATTGCCCAGCACTACGCCGATACCAGCGTGCCGGGCGTGCTGGTGCTGTCGCATCCGGTCGAGGATGATGCCTTGTCCGCTGCGCTGTCCGAGCGTGCCGGGCGCAAGGTGCGCCTGTTGAGGCAGCCGCAGGGGGTGCGCAAGTCCTGGCTGGAGCAGGCGCAAAGCAATGCGGTCCTGGCCCTGGCGCGCGCCTTGTCCGAAAACACTGCACGCACGGCGCGTACCCGGACGCTGGCCGAGACGCTGGGGATCGAGGCAGACGACGAGGCGCTTGATCTGCTGCGCATCGAATGCTTCGATATCAGCCATACGGCAGGAGAGGCTACCCAAGCCTCCTGTGTCGTTTACGAGCATCATGACATGCAGCCGTCGCTGTATCGCCGTTACAACATCAGCGACATTACACCGGGTGATGACTATGCCGCCATGCGCCAGGCACTGATGCGTCGTTTCTCCAAGGTGGCCGACGGTACGGCACCGATGCCCGGCCTGGTTCTGATCGATGGCGGCAAGGGTCAGGTCGAGATGGCGCGGCAGGTTTTCGCCGAGCTGGGGCTGGATATTTCGTTGCTGGTGGGGGTGGCCAAGGGCGAAGGCCGCAAGGTCGGGCTGGAGACGCTGGTGTTTGCCGACGGCCGCGCTCCGGTGGCGCTGGGCAAGCAGTCGGCGGCATTGATGCTGATCGCCCAGATCCGGGATGAGGCGCACCGGTTCGCGATTACCGGCATGCGTGCCAAGCGCGCCAAGGCTCGTACGACATCGCGGCTCGAGGAAATCGAAGGCGTGGGTGCCAAGCGCCGCCAGAAACTGCTGGCTCGCTTTGGTGGCTTGTCCGGCGTGGTCAATGCCAGTGTCGATGATCTGATGAGCGTAAGCGGGATCTCACGGGAACTGGCTGAACGCATCTATCAGGCATTGCGATAATACGCGGATCAGGTAGCATAACGACATCATGCCCATCAACATCCCGATTGCCCTGACCTGGCTGCGGATCGCCCTGATCCCGCTGATCGTTGTCCTGTTCTACCTGCCCGACTGGCTGGTCGATGAAAACACCCGTGGCCTGCTGGCTTCCATTACCTTCATCGTGGCAGCGTTGACCGACTGGTTCGATGGCTGGCTGGCCCGTCGCTGGAACCAGACCTCTTCGTTCGGTGCCTTTCTCGACCCGGTCGCCGACAAGCTCATGGTAGGGGCTGCACTGCTGGTTCTGCTTGATCTGGGGCGCGTGGGCGTTGCCATTGCCCTCGTCATTATCGGGCGTGAGATCGCCATTTCGGCATTGCGCGAGTGGATGGCGCAGATCGGCGCCAGCGCCAGCGTGGCAGTCAGTTGGCTGGGCAAGTTCAAGACGGCAGCACAGATGGTGGCGATTCCGTGCCTGCTGTATGCCCAGCCGCTGTTCGGCATCAATACGCTGTTGCTGGGCGAGGTCCTGATCATTGTCGCGGCCATCCTGACGGTGTGGTCGATGTGTTACTACCTGAAGCGCGCCTGGCCTGCCATCCGCGAACGTGCCTGAGCGTCCGGCCCATGAATACCATGGCTGCCCTGGCGGGCGATGACAGTCCTGCCTTGCGCCGCAGGGACTGGCTCACGATTGCGCTGATCGGGCTGGTGCATGCATCTTCGCATTTTTTCCAGTTGGTGATCCCGTCACTGTACGTGGCGCTGGGCAGTGCTTTCAACCTTGATTTCGCGGCGCTGGGCCTGTTGGTATCGGCATTTTTTGTCGTCTCCGGTGTGGGTCAGGCATCGTCCGGTTTCCTCGTGGACAGGATAGGTGCGCGGCCGGTCCTGTGGTTCGGGCTGGCCTGCTTCGTGGTGGCGGGTCTGTTGATCGCATCGGCCAATGGCTATGCCATGCTGATGGCTGCAGCGCTGATCGCTGGCCTTGGCAACTCGATCTTCCATCCGGCGGATTACGCCATCATCAATCTGAATATCAGCCGTACCCGGCTGGGACATGCCTTCAGTGTGCATGGCGTGTCCGGCAATCTGGGCTGGGCGGCGGGCCCGGTATTCATCGCCGCCATCACGCACTGGGCAGGCTGGCGCATGGCGGCGCTGGCTGCAGCCGGGGTGGTGGCCCTGGTATTGCTGGCCAGTGTGCTGGGCCGGCATCTGTTGCGGGTCAATGTGGCTCGGCAGGCCGATTCCGTTCCGGTGGGCGCACCTGCCCGGAATGGCGCACACGAGGCTGCAGTGGCACCTGCCGAAGGTGCACTGGCCCGCGTGATGACATTGCTCGCCATCCCGGCGCTGTGGGGGGCCTTCCTGTTCCTGGCCGCCACCACCGTGGCCAATTCTGCGATGCAGAATTACACGATTCCCCTGATGGGCGACCTCTATTATCTGACATCCATGCAGGCCAGCTCGGCCTTGTCACTTTTCATGGTGGCGGCCGCAGCAGGCATGCTGGCCGGTGGTTTTCTGGCCAATCTTTCACCGCGGACGGAATGGGTCGTACTCGGGGCGCTGGCTGTGGCGGCACTGTTGCTGGCGGTATTGGCAATGCGGTGGGTGCCTGTCGCCTGGGCCTTGCCGGTATTGGCGCTGGCGGGATTGTGTTCCGGGATGGCCGGTCCGTCGCGCGACCTGTTGATCCGTCGGGTCACGCCCAAGGGGGCAGTCGGATCGGTCTATGGCCTGGTCTATTCCGGCATGGACGTAGGCTCGGCCTCGGGGCCGCTGCTGTTTGGTGTGATGCTGGACTACGGTTTCCAGCAAGGTCCCTGGCTGGGCGCTGCAGTGGCGTTACTGGCGGCGGCCCTGCTGGCCCTCTGGGTGGGACGACAGCCGGCACCGCAGGTATCCACGACTCGCGCCTGATCCGTGTCGTGAGGTGTACCTGGCCGGCTATGGCTAGAGCGGGCGTGCCAGTTGCGCGGTCTTGAGCATGGCGGTACAGACACCACGCAGCATATCCACTTCATCCTGGCTCAGGTTGCTGCGGGTCAGCAGGTGGCGCATGCGCAGCATCAGCTTCTTGGGATGTGCCGGATCCAGGAACTGAATGCCGATCAGTGCTTCTTCCCAGTGTGCCAGCAGGGCCTGCACGGCCTCGTTGCCGGCCAGCCGATCGCCAGGGCGCACGGCCCCCCCGGTGCTGAAGGAGGATTCTGCATTCAGCGCATAGCGCAGCTCCCAGGCTGCCAGTTGCAGTGCCTGTGCCACATTGAGCGAACTGTAGGCCGGATTGGCGGGGATCTGGCAGATCCGCTGGCACCGGGCGATTTGTTCGTTGGTGAGGCCGGCCCGTTCGGTGCCCAGCACGATGGCCACTTCATCGCTGCCGCCGCTGGTCAGGTGTTCGACCGACAGGCTGGCAGCCTGTCTGATGTCGCAGTTGGGCGGGCCCAGATCGCGGGGCCGGGCCGTCAGGGCCAGCGCCAGGGTGACATGGCGCATGCCAGCAGCCAGGTCGGGTACGATTTCGGCACCGGCCAGCACATCGGTGGCGCCGCTGGAAAGCGCAATGGCATCGGGATGCGCCAGCACATCATCGAGGTGCGGGCGCACCAGGGTCAGCTTGGTGAACCCCATGGTCTTGATGGCGCGGGCGGCGGCACCGACGTTGCCGGGATGGCTGGGCTCGACCATGATGAAGCGGACACGGTCGAAAAGAGAGCTTGGAAAGGCAGCGGACATGAGCGGCAATGATCCGATCTGATAAAAAACGCAGGGTCTATTAAAATGGCGCAGTTATGACGGCGCAGGCCATGCCGGGCGTCGTATTCAACCGGCTGCGCACTGGTGCGCCGGTTTCTTTGTCTAAAGTGGAAAACGAATTCTATGCATCCGATGCTCAATACCGCAGTCAAGGCAGCGCGCCGGGCCGGCAGTATCATCAACCGCGCCAGCCTGGACCTCGATCGCGTGCAGGTCGCGCGCAAGGGCCCCCGCGATTATGTCACGGAAGTCGACAAGGCGGCCGAACAGACCATCATCGAAACCCTGAGCACGGCTTATCCCGAGCATACCTTCCTGGCCGAAGAGTCCGGCCTGCTGCCGGCAGATGCGCCGGAATGGCACAAGGCTGCCTACCAGTGGATCATCGATCCGCTCGATGGCACGTCCAATTTCCTGCATGGCTATCCGCACTATGCGATTTCCATTGCGCTGGCGCAGCGTGGTCAGGTCACCCAGGCTGTAATTTATGACCCGGTCCGCAATGAGCTGTTCACGGCCAGCCGGGGAGGCGGGGCGTTCCTCAATGATCGCCGCATCCGCACCTCCAGCCGTTCGCGCTTGCACGACGCCCTGATCGGGGCGCGCTGGCCCGGCTCGAACGGGCCGGACAGCCTGGCACGCAGCAAGCGATTCGAGACACTGGCCTCCGATACCGTTGGCGTGCGCCGTTCGGGTTCGGCCGTGCTTGATCTTGTCTATGTGGCGGCAGGTCGTCTGGATGGCTTCTGCGGAGTCGATCTCAAGCCCTGGGATATGGCAGCTGCGGGTCTGATGGTGCTGGAAGCCGGCGGTCTGATTGCCGATTTCAGCGGTGAACAGGGCTGGATGGACAGCGGCGAAGTACTGGCCGGCAGCCCCAAGCTGTTCCCGTCGATGCTGGCCTCGCTGTCCTGATCCGGTGTTGCGGCAAATGCCGCAACAGCAGGTCATTGGAGGTATCTTGCCGGGCTGTGTTGCCAATATGACAGCACAGCCCGGTTTTTTATGGTTATCATAAAGGATTACAGACTTCTGGAGTTGCTCTGATGGAATGGCTGCTGGACCCCGCCGTGTGGGTCGGCCTGCTCACCCTGGTCGTGCTTGAAATCGTACTGGGGATCGACAATCTGATCTTTATTGCCATTCTGGCAGACAAGCTTCCACCACATCTTCGCGATCGCGCCCGTATCATCGGGTTGTCACTTGCGCTCATCATGCGCCTGGGACTGCTGTCGGTCATGTCCTGGCTGGTCACCCTGACCGCACCACTGTTCTCCATCGGGCCTGCAACCTTCTCGGGGCGGGATCTCATTCTTATCGTGGGTGGTTTCTTCCTGCTCTTCAAGGGCACGATGGAGCTGCATGACCGCGTCGAAGGCCATCACAGCGTCTCCAAGGGTACGCGCGTCTATGCCAGCTTCTGGGTCATCGTCACCCAGATCGTGCTGCTTGATGCCGTCTTCTCGCTCGATGCCGTGATCACCGCTGTCGGTATGGTCGATCACCTGTCCGTCATGATGGCAGCCGTCATCATTGCCATTGGCGTGATGCTGGTTGCCTCCAAGCCGCTGACACGTTTCGTCAATGCTCACCCGACTGTGGTGGTGCTGTGTCTGGGCTTCCTGCTGATGATCGGTTTCTCGCTGGTGGCCGAAGGCTTCGGTTTCAAGGTACCCAAGGGCTACCTGTATGCGGCCATCGGTTTCTCGGTGGCGATCGAGGCACTGAACCAGGTGGCACGACGCAACCTGCAGAAAGCCGAAGACCATCGTCCGATGCGTGACCGCACTGCCGAAGCCATCCTGCGCATGCTGGGCAAGCGACCCCTGGATGCCGAAGAAGACCAGTCTGCTGCCGTGCAGGCTCGGGAAGCTTCCGCTTTTGGCGTCGAAGAGCGCAATATGGTCAGCGGCGTGCTGACGCTGGCCGAACGTTCCGTATATTCGGTCATGACCCCGCGCACTGCCATCGAGTGGCTCAATGTCGAAGACGAGGGCGAAGTGCTCAAGGCCCAGGTGGATCAGTCGTCGCACAGCTTCTTCCCGGTCGGGCGCGGTAGTCTTGATGATATCGTTGGCGTGGTGCGGGCCAAGGATGCCGTGGCAGACCTCCTGACCGAGGGCCGGATCCGCAAGGAAAGCCTGCGCGAGCCGGTCATCGTGCACGAGTCGATCGGCATGTTGCGCCTGATGGAAACCCTCAAGAGTTCGGGCGGCAAGCTGGTGCTGGTGACCGACGAGTTCGGTGCCATCGTGGGCCTGGTCACGCCGATCGATGTGTTCGAGACCATTGCCGGCGAGTTTCCCGATGAGGATGAAAGTCCCGATATCGTGGTCGAGGGCGATAACCTCTGGCGTGTGGATGGCGCAGCTGACCTGCATCAGTTGGAGCAGGTGCTGGATACCGATGACCTGGTCAACGACAACGAGGACTACACCACGTTGGCCGGCTACCTGCTGGCACGCTTTGGTCAGCTTCCCGAGCCGGGTGATCACTGCGAGCATGTCAGCCATGTGGGGCATGACCGTATCCGTTTCGAAGTGCTGGCCCTGGATGGCCGGCGGATTTCCCAGGTACAGGTCCGGCGCATCGTGCCGGATTATGAGGCAGAGGCTGAATAAACATGGACTGGTTGCAGGTTTTCGTGTTGTCGGTCGTGCAGGGGATCACCGAGTTCCTGCCGGTGTCCAGTTCTGCTCACCTGATCCTGGTACCGGTCTTTTTCGACTGGCCTGATCAGGGGCTCTATTTCGACGTGGCCCTGCATGTCGGCAGCCTGATTGCCGTGCTGCTGTACTTCCGCGATGAAATCGGTGCCATGATCCGGGGGTTCGTACGTTCGATCACGACTCGTACCCTGGATGCCGATGGCAAGCTGGCCTGGGCGATTGTGCTGGGTACCATCCCGGTCGGGTTGGCCGGGCTGCTGCTCAAGGATGTCGTGAGCAGCTATGCACGTTCGCCACACTGGATTGCCTGGGGTGTCATTGTCTTCGGTCTGCTGCTGGGCTGGGCAGACTGGAAGTTCCGGGGTGAGCGCACGGAGCGCGACATGACCTGGAAAGATGTCGCCATCATTGGTTGCGCACAGGCCCTGGCGCTGTTTCCCGGCACGTCCCGCTCGGGCATTACGCTGACGGCGGCACTCATGGTAGGCATGAGCCGTGAGGCAGCAGCCCGCTTCTCTTTCCTGCTGTCCATTCCGGTGATCGTGCTGGCCGGCGGGCTCGAGGCTATCGAGATCGTGCGCCAGCCGCAGGCGATCGATTGGATGCCTGTGCTGGCGGGCATCGCGATTTCCGGCGTCACGGCCTATGCCTGCATCCACTATTTCCTGGCGTTCATTCGCAGGATGGGTGTGCAGGTCTTTGTGGCTTACCGGATCGTACTGGGCATTATTCTGCTGTCGATGTTCTGAGGGCGGACTTTCCGCCTGGCTGGACCAGCCCTGTTGCCATTGAAAACGGGCGGATCGCATTGCTGCAGTCCGCCCGTTTTCGCATTTCATGCCATGCAAGCCCGCAGGCCAGGATTTATGGCTTTTCGGGTTGTTCCAGGTCGTAGAACACCAGCCCATCTTCCTCGATGGCCAGCCAGCCGCCCCTGATCGGGTCGGCATGGTCGCAATCCCAGTCAGGCAGCACCCAGCGCTCACAGTGCCGGCCATCGACCTCAAGGGCGTGGCGGGCAGGTCGGTGGGTGTGGCCATGCACCATGACGGACAGGCCGGTCGAGCGAAATGCTGCTTCGATGGCCCCCTGGTTGACGTCCATGATCTCCATCGATTTCTGGCTGTTGGCCTGGATGCTGCCGGCACGGGCTTCCTGCGCCATGGCCAGCCTTTCCGGAATGCTCTTGGCGAGGAACTGTGCCTGCCACTGCGGATTGCGCACCATGGTACGGAATTGCTGGTAGGCAATATCGTCGAGGCAGTATTCGTCGCCGTGCGAAAGCAGGACAGGACCGGCCTGTGTCTGCAGACGAGCGCTGTCCGGCAGCAGGTGCGTACCGGTGGCTGCTGCCAGCTTTTCACTGATCAGGAAATCTCGATTGCCGCGGCCGATCCAGATGGGCAGGCGTGCAGCTGCGTGCTGCAGGCCGCTCAGGACGCCAGCCAGCCATTCCGGGGCGATATGGATGACATCGTCGCCGATCCAGGCGTCGAAGATATCGCCCGGCAGCAGCAGCGAAGCTGCATCCTCGGGGGCTGCTTCCAGGAAAGCCAGGAAGGCCTCGATGGTGGAAGGCGTATCGGGCCCCAGATGCAGGTCGGCTGCAATCCAGACCGGACCTGCCGGCAATGCGATGTCGATGGGATTATTCAACGACTTCCGCCTTCAGGATGATGACATCCTCGACCGGTACATCCTGGTGGAAGCCCTTGTTGCCGGTCTTGACGCCCTTGATCTGATCCACGATCTCGGTGCCCTCGACCACTTCGCCGAATACGGCATAGCCCCAGCCCTGGCTGCTGGGCGAGGTGAAGTTCAGGAAATCGTTGTCGGCGACGTTGATGAAGAACTGGGCGGTCGCCGAGTGCGGGTCGTTGGTGCGTGCCATGGCCAGCGTGTAACGCTGGTTCTTGAGGCCGTTGTCGGCTTCGTTGTCGACTGGATCACGGGTGTCTTTCTGCTTCATGCCGGGTTCGAAACCGCCACCCTGGATCATGAAATTGTTGATGACACGATGGAAAATCGTGTTGTCGTAGAAACCATCGCGCACGTATGCGAGAAAATTTTCAACCGTCTTGGGGGCCTTTTCGGCATTCAGGGCAATCAGCAGGTCGCCTTGGCTGGTCTGGAGCTTGACGCGGGGGCTGGTCGTGGTCATGGATACGCTACCTTGCAAAGAGGGTGAAGCGGCTGCCGTAGGCTCGGAACCGGAAGAGGGCGAGCAGGCTGCCAGGAAAATGCCGAGTGCGCCGTAGCGCAGCAGGCGGGAAGTGTGCTGGATCAGGGTCATTGCCGGATTCATTTCAGGCTCCTGAGGCGGGCAGCATCGATCCGGGCTTCGCGCAGACCCATACTGCTTGCCTTGTCATAGGATTGCAGGGCCAGAGCCTGCAGTACCTGACCCATATTGTAATGAGCCAGCGCGTAATTTGGGCTGAGCTGCAGCGTGATGGCCAGTGCCTGGCGAGCATCCTCAAGGCGGCCTTGCCTGGTATACAGTGCCGCCAGGTTGTTCCAGGGCTCGGGGAGCTCGGGAAACCGCTGTGTCATGTCGCGGTAGGCAGCCAGGGCATCGGCTTCGCGGCCCAGGGCGGCATAGGCGCGTGCCTGCAGGAACAGCAATTGCACATTGGTGCCGAGTGCATTGGAGGGGATGGCATCGAGTTCTTCCTGGATACGGACCAGCGCTTCTCCTGCTTTCCCCTGGTCGATTTCCTTTTCGATCTCGGCCGCGATCTGGGCTGCCGTGGGCGGCAGTGCGGTATCGACGCCGGGCTTGAGCGCCTCGAGTACGCGGGCCAGGCCATCCCATCCCCCTGAGCCGACAGGAGCGGCCTCCATGCCAGGCGGCAGATCGCCGATGTTGTCGAAACTGTTGTTGTCCGGGGCCGGGTCCAGGTCCATGGACTGGGCGTAGGCCTGGGACCAGCCCAGCGACAGTATGGCGAGGGTCAGGCAGGCGCGGCGGAAAGTCGGTGTCAGGATCACGTTCAGGTCGGGAAAGAAAGTTGCAGGCCGGTTGGCCGGGCGTCACTTGCTATACTGCGGATTGCGCAATTGTAGCCTTGGTTCTTTTTCCCCATACATTTTCCATGTTGCACATCTATAACACGCTATCACGTACCAAACAGCCCCTGCAAACGGTGGAGCCGGGCAAGGTGCGCATGTATGTGTGCGGCATGACCGTCTACGACTATTGCCACCTGGGCCACGCCCGCATGCTGGTGAGCTTCGATGTGGTGCAGCGCTGGCTGCGTGCCAGTGGCTACGAAGTGGCCTATGTGCGCAATATCACCGATATCGATGACAAGATCATCCGCCGTGCGGTCGAGACTGGCCGGCGCATGCAGGATGTCACCGATTTCTATATCGAGGCCATGCATGCCGATGAGCGTGCCCTGGGGGTCGAAAGCCCTACCCACGAGCCGCGTGCCACACAGTATGTGGGGCAGATGCTGAACATCATCGGCAGGCTCGAAGATCGCGGCCTGGCCTATCAGGCCGACGATGGCGATGTCAATTATGCCGTGCGCAAGTTTCCTGGCTATGGCAAGCTCTCCGGCCGTTCTCTCGACGAGCTGCGGGCCGGTGAGCGCGTGGCAGTCGATGCTTCCAAGCGTGATCCGTTCGACTTCGTGCTCTGGAAAGCGGCCAAGGACAGTGAACCTGTCGAGTCCAAGTGGGAGTCTCCCTATGGGCTGGGCCGACCCGGCTGGCACATCGAGTGCTCGGCCATGAGCGAGGCAGTCCTGGGGCTGCCTCTGGATATCCATGGCGGGGGGCCTGATCTCAAGTTTCCGCACCACGAAAACGAGATCGCCCAGACCGAGGGTGCCGGCGACAAGGCGCTCGCCAATTGCTGGATGCATTGCGGTCCGCTGATGGTCGACAGCGACAAGATGTCCAAGTCGCTTGGCAATTTCCGTACCATTCGCCAGACCATTGCCCGTACGCCCGATGCGCAGGTGCACCAGGCTGGCGATGCCGGGAGCGCGTGGTTCAATCCCCGCGAAGCGGAAATGCTGCGTTTTTTCATCGTGCGCAATCACTATCGCAGTGCCCAGAATTATGCGCCGGACAATCTGATCGATGCGCAGAATGCGCTTGATCGCCTGTACCAGACGCTGAGCAGCGTGCCGGCGGCTGTGGCTGCCGAAGTGGACTGGGCGCAACCCGAGGCCCAGTCCTTCCGGACGGCCATGGATGACGATTTCAATACGGCGGGTGCCGTATCGGCGTTGTTCGATCTGGCAGCGCGCGTCAATCGCACGTCCTCTCCCGAAGCGGCGGCACAGCTCAAGGCCCTGGCCGGATTGCTGGGGTTGCTGCAACAGGACCCCGCCGCATATCAAAAAGAAAGCAGTCGCTATCGCCGTGCTTCCGTACCGTCGACCCAGACCGACTCACGCCTTCCGGGCGTGGGTGTCGCAGCGGTCATTGCCGCCGATATGTCCGACGCTGCCATTGAACAAGCCATTGCTGACCGGCAGGCCGCCAAGGTCGCGCGGGATTTCGCGCGTGCCGATGGTATCCGTGCCGATCTTGCGGCCGCCGGTATCGTGCTTGAAGATCGTCCAGGTGGCCTGACCCAGTGGCGTCGGGCCTGAGCGGGGACGAGATATATACATGAGTACGACCATTACTGCATCTGCAGCCCCTGCGCCGTCCGATTCGCCCAAGCCAGGCTACTGGGACGAGGCCGTGGCGCATCTGCTCAAGCGCGACCGCATCCTCAAGCGACTGATTCCCAGCTATCCGGCCACCTGGCTGCGATTGCGCGGCGAGCCTTTCGTGACCCTGACGCGTTCGGTCATCGGCCAGCAGATCGCGACACGCACGGCTGAGTCCATCTGGCAGAAACTGCAGGCAGCCTGTCCTGCGCCCTTTTCACCTGAAACGGTCCTCGCACTCGATCCGGAACTGTTGCGTGTGGCCGGATTGCCCAAGCGCAAGGCCGAGTACATCGTTGATCTGGCCCTGCACTTTCATGAAGGGCGAGTCCACCCCGAGGACTGGGCCGGCATGGACAACGAGGCCGTGGTGGAGGAACTGACCGCGATTCGCGGCATCGGCCGCTGGACTGCCGAGATGTTCCTGATTTTCAACCTGCAACGACCGGATGTGCTGCCGCTCGATGATGCCGGCCTGATTCGGGCAATCTCGCATCATTACTTCAGCGGCGAACCGGTTTCCCGCTTCGAGGCCCGCGAAGTTGCGCAGGCCTGGCAGCCGTGGCGCACGGTCGCCACATGGTATTTGTGGTGCAGTCTGGACGCGGTTGCCGTAAAGTAGCGCTTTTCGGACGCCGCCAGTCATTATCATCGGAATACGACATTACATGCGTAATACCTTTCTAGAATTCGAACAGCCTCTGGCCGAGCTTGAAGCCAAGATCGAGCAGTTGCGATTTGTGCAGGCCGACTCGGCCGTCGACATTTCGGACGAGATCAACCGCCTCCAGCAGAAAAGCCAGAAGCTGGCCCAGGAAATCTACGGCAAGCTGACGCCCTGGCAGACGGCGCTGGTGGCACGCCATCCCCAGCGGCCCTATACACTTGACTACGTGCGCGAAATCTTCACCGATTTCCATGAACTGCACGGTGATCGCATGTATGCCGATGATCCCTCCATCGTGGGTGGGCTGGCACGTTTCAATGGCGCTTCCTGCATGGTGATCGGTCACCAGAAGGGGCGCGACACGCGTGAACGCGCACTGCGCAATTTCGGCATGCCCCGGCCTGAGGGCTATCGCAAGGCATTGCGTCTGATGCGCCTGGCCGAAAAATTCCAGATCCCGGTGTTCACTTTCGTCGACACGCCTGGAGCGTATCCCGGCATCGGTGCCGAGGAGCGCGGCCAATCGGAAGCGATTGGCCACAATCTCTATGCCATGGCCGAGCTCAAGGTGCCGATCATCTCCACCATCATCGGCGAGGGTGGCTCGGGTGGCGCGCTGGCGATTGCCGTCGCCAATGCGGTGTTGATGCTTCAGTATTCCACCTATTCGGTCATTTCCCCCGAAGGCTGCGCCTCCATCCTGTGGCGCAGCGCCGACAAGGCACCTGACGCGGCTGCCGCGCTGGCCATCACGGCTTCGCGTCTCAAGGAGCTTGGCCTGGTCGATCGTGTTGTCAACGAGCCGGTGGGCGGTGCCCATCGCGATCCCAGCGTCATGGCCCGCCTGCTCAAGCGCGCACTGGTCGACTCCCTGCGCCAGTTGCAGGGCATGAGCGCCAAGGAACTGGTCGATCATCGCGTGGAGCGCCTGATGTCTTATGGAAAGTTCCAGGAAGTCAAGGCCTGATACAGGCCTGCCGGCTGCGCCGCACAAGGCTGCGGTGCCTATCCATGCCGGCATCGCGGATCCTGCGCTGCTGCGTTCGATCCGGCAGTGTTTGCAGCGTCAGCCCTCCGTCCGTCACGCCGTGGCGCTCAGTGGCGGGGCGGACTCTGCCATGCTGGCCTTGCATGCCGTGTCTGCCGCCCGAAGCCTGGGCATCGAGCTCTCTTGCTTTCATATTCACCACGGCTTGCTGAACGAGGCGGACGCGTGGGCTGCTCATGCGGCTCAGCTTGCCAGCCAACTGGGGCTGCCGTTCCACATGTTGCACGTGGTGGTCCCCCGCGACAGCGGCAAAGGTATCGAAGGTGCGGCCAGGCAGGCGCGCTATGAGGGGCTTGCGCAATTGGCCCGAAGTCATGGTGTCGGTGCCATTCTGCTGGCACATCATCAGGATGATCAGGCCGAAACTGTCCTGCTGCGCCTGCTGCGCGGTACCGGGCCGGAAGGCATGGCGGCGATGGCCGGGCATGTCGTGCGCGATGGTGTGACATACCTGCGCCCCTGGCTGGATGTGCCTCGCCAGCACATACTCGATGTGTCGGCGCGCTATGCGGCCGCATGTGGCTGGGAGCCGGTACAGGACCCGACCAATCAGGATGCCGATTACACCCGTGCAGCGGTGCGCACGCTGCTGGTGCCCGTACTCGAGCAGCGTTGGCCGGCCTGGCGTACGGTGCTGGGGCGACATGCCCGCCAGGCTGCCGAAACGGGCGAAATCCTTGCCGAAGTGGCGGAACAGGACTGGCAGGCATTGGCACCTGCTGAGGATGGGCTGAGCTTTTCACTGCCGGCCTGGCGCTCCTTGTCATCTGCCCGGCAGTCGCTGGCATTGCGCCACTGGCTGCAACGCCTGGGCGTGAAACTGCCGACCGAGGCGCGCCTGCAGGCCTGGCTCGGGCAACTGCGCCGCGTTACGCACGATAACCAGATGCTGCTCGAGCATGAGCATATCGAGATCAGGTGCGTCAGGAGCCGAGTCTTGCTGCAGCCCAGGCAAGCTGTATCCTATGACGAGCGCCGCCGGATGCGAGTTCAGCTCCGGGGGGGGGGAGAAGGCCAGGTGCCGGACGCGGACCGGCATGCGCCAGATCAAGAAAATGCGTCGGCCACGGAAAATGCGCCCGGCTCTTGCTAGAATATGACGCTTTGCCCGCTGTTTTTCCGGGTGGATCACCTCAGGTAGCGTTCAAATGTCTATTTATGTCCATAAGTATGGCGGCACGTCGATGGGTTCCGTCGAGCGCATCAGGAATGTTGCGCGCCGTGTAGCCAAGTGGCACGCCGCTGGCCATCAGGTCGTGGTCGTGCCCTCCGCCATGGCGGGTGAAACCAATCGTCTGCTGGGCCTGGCCCGCGAGATCGCTGGCAGCGGTGCAGACCGCCGCGAACTCGACATGATTGCCTCTTCCGGCGAGCAGATCAGCAGCGGCCTGCTGGCGCTGGCCCTGCAGGCCGAGGGCGTGCAGGCACGCAGCTATGCTGGCTGGCAGGTGGCCGTGCATACGGACAAGGCCTATACCAAGGCCCGCATTACCGGTATCGACAGCGAGCGCATCATGGCAGACCTGAATGCAGGTCGCGTGGTCGTGGTCACGGGTTTCCAGGGCGTGGATGACGATGGCAACATCACCACACTGGGGCGTGGCGGTTCGGATACGTCGGCAGTTGCCGTTGCGACCGCGATCAAGGCTGACGAGTGCCTGATCTACACCGATGTCGACGGCGTGTACACCACCGATCCCCGCGTGGTTCCCGAAGCCCGTCGGCTGAATGTGCTGTCGTTCGAGGAAATGCTCGAGATGGCCTCGCTCGGCTCCAAGGTGCTGCAGATCCGCTCTGTCGAGTTTGCCGGCAAGTACCATATCCCGGTCCGGGTGCTGTCATCGCTCACCGACCCAGAAATCAGTCTGCCCGAAGAAATGAAATCGGGTACGCTCATCACTTTCGAGGAAGACGAAAAAATGGAATCCGCAGTTGTTTCCGGCATTGCATTCAGCCGCGACGAAGCCAAAATCACCCTGGTCGCCGTGCCCGACAAGCCTGGTATTGCCTACTCGATCCTCGGGCCGGTGGCCGATGCCAATATCGATATCGACATGATCGTCCAGAACCAGTCGATCGAAGGCACCACCGATTTCTCTTTCACGGTGCAGAGCAATGAGTTCCAGCGCGCGCTGGACGTGCTGAATCGCGAAGTGCTGCCCAAGGTCGGAGCCCGCGAAGTGATCGGCAACGAAAAGGTCTGCAAGGTCTCGATCGTCGGTATCGGCATGCGCTCGCACGTGGGGGTGGCCAGCAAGATGTTCCGCACCCTGTCCGACGAAGGCATCAATATCCAGATGATCAGCACCAGCGAAATCAAGACTTCGGTCGTGATCGAGGACAAATACATGGAACTGGCCGTGCGTGCCCTGCACAAGGCTTTCGATCTGGGTGACACTCCTGCAACTGCAGAATAATCGTGCTATAATTATCAACTAACTTGGAGACGTGGCCGAGTGGTTGAAGGTACTCCCCTGCTAAGGGAGCATACGGCTTATACCCGTATCGAGGGTTCGAATCCCTCCGTCTCCGCCAAGTTTTTTCCCTGATTCAGGGATACTGAAAACCCGCACGAGCTTGCCTCTGCGGGTTTTTTGTTTGGCATCATACCCACTCAGCCATTTCAGCAGGATGATTTCATGACACTCAAAACACTCATGGCTTTCGCGATGGCGAGCCTCTCTGTTGCAACGACGACAGCATCGTCGCAAAGTGCACCACCACAGGCCCAGGGTGCCTTTGCCAATGAGGCCTATGAGATCGCACGCAATATGAATGGCCTGGCCGATTACTGTCAGCGCCAGGGCTATATCCAGTCCGGCAGCGTCGAGGATGCCCGCAAGCTGTTGCCCATGGTCGAATCCATGTCGCCAGACAAAAGCGGTGGGGACGCGGCCGAGGCTTATGGCAGCAAGGGCTATGTGCTGGATGGGACGAGGCCTCCGGTTCGATTGGCTGAAAGCGAGTTGGGTGAAAGTGAATGGTGTCAGCAGGCAGCCGAAAGCTGGCGACATTGGGCAACGCAACTGGCACGCTGATGCGTGCCGGCAAGCCTGTCCGCAGCAATGGGGGCGGGTTTCTCTAGCGTGATGCGGTGCCCAGCGCCTGCTCGCTGGACAGTAACGGGATGCGCGGTTCGATGGCCTTGAGTGCAATCACATGCAGTATTTCGCTGACTGTGGCGCAGCAGTCCTGCAGGATCGCCAACTGATATTTCTCGGCTGCTTTTGAAAGCGCGGTATGAGTGACGCAGTTGTGCGTCATCATGCCGCAGATCAGCAGCGAATCCACCTTCAATACCTCGAGTGTCTCGGTCAGGGACGTCCCCAGGAAACTGTCGGCCTGCGTCTTGATAACGACTGGTGCCTTGGGTGCGGCTGCCAGCAACCTGGGATGCAGATCGGCACCCGTGGTTCCTTCGCTGAAAAATGGGCTCTGGCTTGGCGCAATGTGCTGAACAAGAATAACGGGAATATTGCGAGAAGAGGCCAGCTTGATCGCGTCGATCGTCTTGTCCAGTACGGGCAATGTGTTCCAGAGCGGAAATCTCCCTTCCGGGAAGTAGTCATTTTGCAGGTCGATGACGATGAGGGCGTGACGTGGATCGGTCATGTCGAACTCCTGTGGTTGGTGGAGGATGGGATATTGTCTGATCAGCCAGGAAACGTGACGAGTGGCCTGATTGCCGCCTGACGCTAAAATCGGGCCAACCTGTATTGCAGGAGGCACCTGCGTGAGCGCACTGTCCCTTTCATCACCTGTCGTGGCCGTCCTGGCTTTTGACAGGATCAGCCCCTTCCACCTGTCGGTGCCATGTCTGGTGTTCGGCGACGAGTTGCAGGGGGCGTCGCGTTATGACGTTCGGGTGTGTGCTGCCGAGCCTGGCCTGTTGCGCACATCAGCCGGATTCGACATCGTCGCCCGGTACGGACTGGCTATGCTTGAGGAGGCAGATATCATTGTCGTACCAAGCTGGCGTGACCCGGCGGAACGCCCACCGCAGAGACTGCTTGATGCCCTGGTGGCAGCAAACCGCCGAGGCGCGTTGTTGGTGGGATTGTGTCTGGGGGCGTACGTATTGGCAGAGGCTGGCTTGTTGGGTGGCCGTCGCGCCACGACGCACTGGGCGTTTGCTGCTGATTTTTCGACACGCTATCCGGATGTGCGACTTGATCCTGACGTGCTCTATATAGAAGAAGAAAATCTGATGACGTCAGCCGGTACGGCAGCAGGGCTGGACTGTTGCCTGCATATCGTGCGACAGCATCATGGCAGTGGATTGGCAAACTGGGTGGCGCGCCGAATGGTGGTGTCACCGCTTCGCCAGGGAGGGCAGGCGCAGTTCATCGAGCAACCTCTGCCGGCGACAGGCCAGGGCCTGCGCCTGTCCGACCTGCTCGATTGGGTGAGAGGGCATCTGGAGCAGGTGCATACGCTGGACAGTCTGGCGCAGCGTGCCTGTGTCAGCCGGCGTACCTTGAGCCGGCAGATCCGGCAGTTGACGGGCATGACGGTCGGGCAGTGGCTGTTGCGTGAGCGCCTGTCTCGGGCGCAGCAGTTGCTGGAGGGAACCAATATGCCGGTGGAAAAGGTGGCAGAGGCTGCAGGATTCGGTTCCACGGCGTCCATGCGGCTGTATTTCAGCCGGATGTGCGGACTGACTCCCGGTGCATGGCGAATGATGTATCGGGGGTGATACTATCATTGGCAGGGGAGAGGCAAAGCGCCTTGTCGCATTCACCGATTGCACATGAGCTGTTCATTATGAAAAAAAGTGCCTTTATGGTTCTGTTGTTGGTCCTGTCGGGCTGTGACCTGAAGCCTGCGCCTGAAAATGTAGGCAGGACTTTCTCATCGATCCAGCGTTGCCTTGACCATGTTGCGTTCGATACGGGTGAGCGGCTGGATATCACCAATCGTACGCCGGGCCGGGTCTGGGGTGAAACCGCAGGGCATCGCCTGCCGTTTCGCTGCGAGGGGCGGGTGACCGAACTCAAGCAACTCGAAGTCGAAGGCCGCTGGCAACGGCAAGGCAAATAAACTGCATCTTCGGTAGTCTGTCATCTATTTGACATGTTGGAAACAGTGGTGCTATAGTCTCGCTCCTTCGCAGTTCAGACAGACCAGACCTTGAGGCAAACGCCCAGGTGGTTGTGGGAAGTGC